>JAQWSU010000044.1 GCA_029243025.1 Pirellulaceae bacterium
TGGTGGTCCTAATCCTGCAGCAGCTGTACCCGAACCTTCGACACTCGTGCTTTTGCTGATGGGTGGTCTGTTGGCAATTCGACGAGTCCGTCGTTAATGTTTACCACTTGATATCCCGGAGATTCCTGGGCCGCAGCGATCATGACCCTGCGGCCTTTTTCGTGAAACGCCTCAAAACGTGTCCTGTCCTGCTTCGGACTCTTCTCCTTCAAGATCGTTTATCTCTTGCCTGTTGGATTCTTGCTTTTCCGCCTGCAACGGATGTCGTTCGAGTTTTGCAAATACCAGATCACGCGTTTCGAGATCTATCTCTGTTGCCTGCCAAATGGCGTTGGAGTTCTCGATGTTCAACGTGAGGTTGATTTTTTTCGGCACGAATTTGTTGGCGTTTTGCCTCGGAAGTATGGTGCCCGGTCGGGCAGCTGCGATTTGACCAAGGTCCGAGTCTGACAGTGTTCGCTCTTTGGCTGCAATCGGTTGTTTTCCTTGCCCTATGTATTGGCTTCGCTTGAAGGCAAGAACAACATCGCTGGTGTCAAACTCACCGCTGCAATCCCAATCGCCTTCGCCCCAAGTTGAATTGGCCAGGGCTTGATCTTCGTACTCTCCGGCTTGAAAAATCTGCAGCAAGTCATCAGCGTTGAAAACTCCGTCAAGATTTGCGTCACCGAAAGATGTGTTTGCTAGATCTTCGACTAAGACTTCCAGGTCGCGCTGCCCAACGACACCATCCCCGTTTAAGTCGAAGCGAGTTTCACCCGTTGGCATGGCTTGACAGAGCAAGCCAATGTCCGCCTGATCGATTTGGGCGTCGTTGTTGAAGTCACCCGCAATGGTTTCAGCTGATCCAGGGGTGCCGTCGATGCGAACGCTACTTTTCCAGGATGCTGCTGAATTCCAGGTTGCCGTATTCCCCGAGAGCTCAACGTGATTGAGTGAGAAACCTTTGCCGTCGGTGTCCGCGATCCATTCGTCGTCGTAGGTAAACTGTTGGATCAAATCTCCCGAAGCGATTTCCAGCCGAATCGATTCTCCCCCATTGCTAAGTTTGTAATCATCGGCCGTCCTACCGTACTCCCCGATGACACGGATGTCCGTGCCATATCGACTGACGAACGCGTCTTCATTCCGGACTGTAACAACTCGCTCACCAGGAGCTAATGTCAGATTGGGGAAATCAAAATGAATCCCTTCGCTGAGGCGAACACTGTTCAAATTGATGGTTTCGGTGTTTGAGGTATTAACAAGTTCGACAAACTCAAAGTCATCTGATTCGAAGCGATCTCCGGCCTGAGTGTCACGTGGATGGTACATCAATTCGCTGATGCGAAGGAATTGCTGAGTCGGTGTCAAGTCAGCCTCGGTTTGAAATTCCGTCACGATCGATTGTTGTGGTGTCATTAAACGGACGGTGGATCCAAAGTTCGACAAGTGTCCCGCATAGTTCCCTTGAACGAACAACCCTTGTCCGCCCCTGGGGCCGGCAGATCGAGCAAGGAATGAATTGCGATTGGGTGTCAAGTAAAGTGATCCACCGGCTGGAATGACCGTTCCTGGCTGGATTGTATGTTCGATTCCACCGGCCAGTTGCCAACCGCTTAAATCAACGGCCAAGTCATTTGGATTAATGATCTCGATGAACTCTTCGTCTTGATCTCCCGAAATCGGATTGAAGTCGATCTGTCCGAATTGGATTGCGGGAACTGCTACTTGTGGTTGGAGAACCTCTCCACGATTCGCGCTAGTAAGTTGGTTGTAGAGGAAGGTGCGTCGAGTCGGAAAATATTCATCTTTGAGGATATTGATGTGATCCATCCAGGTTGATAATTCTTCTTTACCAAAAGTGATGACTTCGGTTTCCGGATGAGTTTTCCAGGTGCCCCATTTCTGATAATCGAGAAGTGCGTCAGGCTCCATTAGTGCGACAAGCTCGTCAATTCGTTTTTCAAATTTGAGTTCTTCTTGCGGAGTTCCTGGCGGCTGCAGAACGTCATCCAAGACGGTTTTGATGCGCCGTAGGTACATTTCGCGGAAGCCGGGGACATGTTCGAATAGAGCGTCAAATAGACGATTGTCACGGCCGGTGAAAAGGGCGGCCGCGGTGGGAAAGATATCCTTGGCTCGACCGACACCGCCCCGCCCAAAGGCAGAATCAAGGTCCCAAGGCAAGGGCTCCCAAAGGCCCGTGTTCTCTGTGTCACGGTAAATATACAGGTTTTTGTTGCAACAATCGCCGTGTCCCATGGCGACAAGGCCAACCAAATAGTTGTTCGTTGCTGCAAGATCCACATTGTCGAGGAGAAAGCGAATCAGTTCTTCGCCTTCCAGCGACAAGCCTTTGAAGAAGGCTCGTAAATCGTCTGTGTTTTCGTGCCTGCGCGTTTGCTTTTTCGACTGGCCGCGTCCGGTGTTGAAACCCAGGTTCATCTTGTAGAGCGCTCCACCCGGATCCAGGCCGGCGCGGGCTAAAAACTGCTCGTTACCGCCGTCGACGAAAGAATAGGTAGCGAAGAATTCTCCATTGCGTTGAATTCGGACCGGCATTGAAAAATGGGCCGGCGTGCCGATGTTCCGGAAGGTTTCGAACGCAAGCGGAATTCGCACCTTGGCTCGATTCCAAAAGTCACTGATGATGTCGAAATCATTCATCCGAAACTGGAACTGTTCCAATTCAAACCAGTTCTCAGAGGTGAAGAATATGTCATGGCTTTTCTTGGGGCCGGCGAGGCCGACGGTTCGACCCGTCGTATCGATGAAAATATTGTCATAGAAATTTCCGTCGTGGAACAACGCTCCAGTTGTCCCGGCAGTCACTTCCGATGCGGCAGGATCTTCGAGAAACAGATGTAAAACGTCCAAGTTCGATTGGATCGATGGATCTGCAACAACGGTTCCAAGGTATTTTCGATTGTTCACCGGATCGGCGAAAGTCGGAAAGCTACTTAAGTCGTGGTCCGTGCTGCTGGCCGTAATCCGATAACGAATCATCTCGGCAGGTGCGGCAATACCTGCTGGAATCGATGCGCCGTAGACTCCATCATCCGCAGCTCCGTCACCGTGCAGTCCATCATCGTGCATCGGCACCGAAACCTCATCATCGAACATGCGGCGGTAATGGAGAGTGACATGTGAGATTTGATCAGTGGTAGAAAACAGGGTTGCTGTGACGTTTAATGTGTCCTCTTGCGTGGGGATTTCGGGTTCATGAGTGGCGGAAGTTATTCCGACAACTGTCCCGATTTGGTTGGGATCACCTGGCGTTGGATTCGTGAAGTAATGCCGATCCGTCGAACGGAGATCACCAAATGTGCGGAGCGATAAGGCGGGGATCATCAGGAAATCACTGCTTTCGACCTCATCATTCAACGCATGAATGGCGAGCACATTTGTGCCTGTCGTTAGCAAATCAGGAAAGCGTGACATGTTGATCATTGCGGCTTCTGGTACGATCGCAACCTTGTCTTTATGAGCATCTGTCGCGGCTGAATTCCAGCTTAACTCGTCGGGTGCTTGTCGCCTGGCAATTTCCTGCCCATTGATATAGGCCACATACCCATCGTCGTATTGCATATCGAGCGTTAGAGAATATACCGATTGGGGAGCATTCAATACGAAGGGGAAACGCAGGTAGGCCGATGAGTTAACACCGTACATTTCGGTCTCTAAATTTGTCGATATGAAATCCTCGTAACCGCTGCGTTTTTCGTAGCCAATACCTGTTGTCACCTCAGTCCAGGACGAGTCGTCGAAACCAGCCTCGGTCCAGCTTGTTTCCAGGTTCGACCCGCCGTTTCCCTCGGTCGGAATCAGTAAGCGGGAGGAGTCTCCAGGACTGATAACGCTTGCTTCACTCGTGGGCTGTGGCAACCCAAACGAAACGTCAGGGATTTGCGGGGGGTACGTGGGACCAAAATCAAACTCGACGGTAAGTCCATCGGGTTGAACTAAGGCGAGGTAGTCTCCCGACGCCTTCAAACGAAAGTTCGTATGTAGTTCGCCATCCGGAGAAGTGCGAGTTTTCTCGGAGGCAAATACAACAACCCGTTCATTTGGGTTTAGATTTACGTCGGGGAACTTCCAGCGATCCAAGTCATTTGGATCGTCAGTGAGGAACCAACCCTCGAGATTTACCTGCTCGGAATTCGTGTTCAGCAGTTCGATCCAGTCGCTGCGATTACGGTCCTCGTCACGCAATAGGTTATCGTTGGAGGCTAGGAATTCGCTAATGACGACGCCTGCAAGCAGGTTTCTGGCTTCAAGACGTTCGAGTTGCGGGCTACACGAATGGTTTGTTTTGCTTGAACGCTTCGCTGAATTAGGCCGTTGGAAAGTGCGCCAAAAACCGCCAGAAAGTCGCGTACGCATCGCTTCCTCCACTTGTTGTCGTTTTGTTGGGTCGATTATTATCGGTGTTTCACAGAGGTGTCCGTCTATGAGTGTCCGTCTATGAGTGTCCGTCACTCTAACACGAATTATGCCGCGGGGAGAATCAAAATTTTATCGGAACAGGCTTAGGAAAGTAACGAAAAGGTTCGTTTATCGCCCGAATTTTAAAGATCGATCGAGAGTTAATGAGAGATCGGTCATTTGTGACAGCAGCGATGCTGTAGTTCACCCAGATTTGTGATGTGAACGGGGCCCCGTGAATGGCGATCGAAATCCATTGAATGTTTGTCTGCATGGGGCTGGACGCTTCGATGGGGCGGTTCGATAACGTGAATTAACAAGGGTAAAAATGTGTGCAGAAAGAAAGATTTGATTGCTGTGCCCATCACCAGACGGTCAAGCAGGTTGTCTCCCTAAAACTTGAGCCGAATCGCGCCTGTCTGCTAGGACGGTTGGAGCTTTTTCGGCTGCAGGGGAAATGTGAGTTTTCTCGCCCCAATCCCCGCTTTTTATTCTGAAGTGCATAATATGGGATGGTAGTCTCAGGTGATTCTACGGAGTCGCGTTTCGTTTTAACTCCTGTTTTTCTGCGACTGGAGACTGAAGGATGTTGGCCATTTCGACCCACTTCGAGCAGCAGGTCGAATTAAGAAATTCGGCAACCGCTGTCATTGATGGTGCTCGCACGTTGTCATACGCAGAACTTAATGCACGTGCTAACGGGATTGCGCACAGGATTCTGGCTGAAATCGGCGAAGAACCCGCTCCTGTCGCCCTGTTGCAGGGGCTTGGCGCAGATGCCATTTCTTCAATCTATGGAGTGCTCAAGGCTGGCAAGTTTTACGTGCCGCTGGATGTCAAGTCTCCTGTCAAACGGCTCCGCGGAATATTGCAAGAAATGAATGCTCCGTTGTTGATCACCGATCATACACGAGACGGTGTCGCTGACGAGTTGCTTGGAGAGATCAAACAAAAGTTGGTTGTTGGGGAAGATTTTGAATCGGAGCAGAAAAATCCTCGAGTAGCTGTTTCACAGCTCGACCTTGCATATGTGATGTATACGTCTGGTTCGACGGGACAACCCAAGGGAGTCATGCACACACACGCTAATGTGTTGGCCGACATGCTCAGGCAAGGCCGCGATCTCAAAACTGATTCAAATGATTGTTACGGACTTCTCTTTGCTCCGAGTTCGAGCGCATCCTGCTGTAGTATTTTTGGTGGTTTGTTGAACGGGGCTGCGGTTAGTTGTTTTGATCTAGATCGAAATCCAGTATCGGCCATGGCCGCCTGGCTGTTGCAAGATAAGATTACCATTTGCGATATCAATGTGGCTGCCTTGCGTTTGTTTGCGGCATCACTTACGGAAAAAGATCGGTTTCCCGACATGCGGCTGATTGCACCCGGAGGCGAGCCACTCTATCGCAGCGACGTTGAATTGTGTCGTCGAATCTTTGGCAAGCAGTGTGTTGTCCAGAATTCACTCGGCACAACCGAAACTCGCACGGTCACTCAGTATTTCATCACATCGGAGATGGAGCTTGAAACTTCGATGGTGCCGGTGGGTTGGCCTGTCGATGAAAAACAGGTGTTACTTCTAGATGGAAATCAATCTGAGAGCGACGAAGGAGAAATCGCAGTCGCTAGTCGCTATCTATCGACCGGATATTGGAATCAGCCCGATTTGTCGTCCAAGGTCTTTTTGCCGAATCCTCATCCTGAAGGTGAACGAATCTATTTGACTGGAGATCTGGCGAAGCGGTTGCCTGATGGTCGACTTCTGCATCAAGGACGTAAAGATTTTCAAGTTAAAATTCGAGGGTACCGAGTTGAGATATCCGAAGTCGAAGATCGATTGCTTCAGCTTGAAGAGATCGAAGATGTGGCAGTGATTGCCAAGCCAGATCATCGTGGAGAGTTATGTTTGCAGGCTTACCTCGTGATCGCCGCTGGGGCCAGACTGACTGTAACGCAACTGCGAGATGTTTGTCGGATTAACCTACCGAGATCAAGTCATCCGACTCGCTACAGTCGTGTCACTGCTTTGCCCAAGACAAATAACGGAAAGCTTGCTCGGGCAAAGCTGCATGAAGTCGAGGGGGAAGAATTGCAGGATCATCGGACCGATTGTTGTTCGCATTCCACCGACCTCGAGAAACGGCTTTGCCAAATCTTTGAACAGGTGCTCGGTTATTTACCAATGGGTATCGAGGATCAATTTAACGATTACGGTGGAGATTCGATTCGGGTCTTGGATTGCATTCTTCAGATTGAAAAAGAAATTGGGGTTCGGGTTTCGCCATTGACGTTTCTGGAAAATCAAAGTGCAGGAGAACTGGCTGCCTATTTGGAGGATAAATAAATTGTTCGATTCCGCTTCCGGGGGGACGGTTCATTTTTCATCTAACGTTCGTCCAATAAAGTTGTTCTTGTTTCCTGGCGTTGCCGATTCGGTATTTGATCTGAAAGAACTTGCCACACAAGTCGATGAAAGAATCGAGGTGATTGGCTTGGAGTCACTTGCGAGTGAAGAGTCAGCTGATTTTACCAGCCTGGCAGCTCATTATGCAGAACGCGTAGCAAGCCTCAGTCCTCTCGGACCTTGGTGTCTAGCCGGTTATTCGTTTGGCGGGCTTTTGGCCTACGAGGCGGCGAGGCAATTGAATGAAAACGGTCGGGCGATCGATTTTCTGGGGCTCATCGACGCGTCTCCGGATCTGCTCCCAACGGGGCCCTTACGCCATCCGATGAGATTCATGGCTAACGTGCCCGTTTGGCTTTTGGACGAATTTCGACATGACCGATTTGAATTGATCAATAAAAAAATAACGCATTGGTTACGGAGAAAGCTGACAGCGCATCAGGGCTCATTTGAGTCCGAGGGACTTACCGAACAATTGAGTGGACGTGTCGAGAGTAATCTGGAAAAGATACAGGCCTACTCACCGCCCGCCAGCTGTCTCAAGATTTCCCTGTTTCAAACTCGAATACGTCCCCTGATGCACTCGATCAATCCGTATCGCGACTGGTGTGATCTCACTACCGAGAAGGTGAGAAGGATTTCAGTTCCGGGAAATCATGATTCCGTCTTGAAGCCGCCGCATGTTAACTCCTTGTGCAATGCATTTAATGAGGAGTTGTTGTTTTGTCTTAGGCACTCGTTGAGGCCAGCCGACTCCTAGACGCCTTCATCGCTTTGAAGGTCCAATCAGGATGAATTGATTTTGACGTGCTGACTTGCTACGGAGCAATCGTCTTGACGCTAAGCGACTTCGATTGAAGACGGACCCCATCGAGATACGTCTTGCCATGGCCTCCTTGGATTGCGCCAGTTGCAAAACGAAACGTAAGCCGAGCCTTTGCCGTTTGTTTTGCCAGAACCAACCCTGGCACGATGATCTTAGTCCCGTCAGCGGGACGTTTGTCAAAGTGGATAAAGCCGGTACTGCCTAATTCAGAACGCCAAGTCGTAGGTTTTTCCGTCATCCATTCCTGTCTGTGATCGTAGCAAACCTTCACAGGGTGTTAGATATCGTGGTTCAGCATGACGCGCATGCTGTAAAAACAATCCTTTGCCTGTTGGTTAGTCCGTTTGGCTGGATGCCGAAACCTAATTATCGACTGTCAGGTTCTGTCTCGTTTAAAATCATCAGACTTTCCTAGGATTCGTTTCAAAGGCAGAGGCCAGTCGTCTCATGAACGCTTCGCCTCTGCCCAGCTAATTCCGATTTCCTTGAGACGTTCCTCGGATTGCGCATCGCTGAGTTTAATCGCTTCCCTTGCGATTTTTCGTCGATGAAAAGCCAGTGCCTGTGTTCCTGCCCTTGCTTTGACACGGCCACTTACTCTTTTGGCGGTTTCTCGATCGCGCCCAATAGTTTGGCATAGTAGCCTTTAGCGCGTGCTAGTCGTTCTAAAATTGCTCGGCTACGAAGGTCGTTACCTCCGGAGAACTCCGTTTCGATAGAGGCAATCGCCTCGAGCTGTTTCTTGATGATTGGCTTTCCTCGAGTGGGCGACCAAGTCGGTTCACCGTCGATGACGATGTAAATCGGGGAGGTGTGAGCGACGGCACCATTGTCGCAACGTACGTTGATCGCCATCCACTGACTGCGCTTTATTTCGATTTGTGTATTCAAACTCAGATTGCCGGACTCGTTCTGAGCTGGTTGCACTTTTGCAATCGTTCCATCATTGCTAACGAGTTCCAACATCACCGGCAGACCCACCTTTTTATGACCTAATGCACGCGCTTGTACCTTGACAACAGCTGGTGCGTCAAAGGCCAGCTCCGATCCCGAAAGCTGACCATTGACAGTGAATTCCAAAGCAGGCCCATTGCTAACAAAGGTTCGACCTTTTGCCAGCCCTTCAAACCAGCGATCAATGTCGAGCTCCTCTCCTGTATGAACATATGTTCGAACTTCGCCGATTGATGATCCCCATGGCACATCGCTCCCTGCTGCTGCAGCCAGCCGAAACCCCAGGTTGAGATAGTCATAGTAGTCAAGCGTATTGATGCGACTGAATTGAAGTAGCTCGACAAAGTCGATGCCTTCCGTCGTGACATACCAGGGAAAGCCGCGAGGAAGGTTACATCCATTCCAAGAAAAATGAGCGAATCCCACTAGGGCCTTCGGTTGGTCATGGATTCGTTTGAACGCCAAGTCATAAAGATCGTAAGTGTCCAGGTCCCGCGCTAGATGTGAAGTGTTCAAACCAATAATGTGGCCAAATGTACTGCGGGGTTCTTCTTGGCCACTGACCAGCCAATAGTCCCCACGCTGTTCGCGGAAGTTTTCACCAAACCCGGCCTGCTTGAAATCGGTGCCATGATGGTGTCCCATTTCCAGAATGTTAACCACGTGTAAATCTTCGGCTTCAGCATATCGAAGCAAGAAATCTCGGTGCGACTTTTTGGTGGTCGGATGGTGCACGTGAACATCGCCCGAAAACCACCCACTTGCAGGGAGATCGATCCAGCGATCCAATCGCAAGGTGTGTTCCTGATCTTGTTCGCTCACAGTAAATTGTTTTGCGAGTGGGATATATTCCATCCCGCGTGCTACGGAGATCTGGTAGCGTCCAGGTTCAAGCTGGATGGAAAAGTTGGGTTGCGTCTGATAACGAACGGGTTCTCGCCAGAAAGGAATCGAAGGTAGCTGTTCATAAACAAAGCTGCGATCATTGTTGTCGCCCTTGCCCAGCATTTTTCTTCTTGGTCCAATCCAATTTGGATCATCGGCATCGAAGGAAATTCCTTGATAGAACTCCTCGGTTTGACTGAATCGTGTCATGATTCGGCCATCCGGAGGGAGACGCACAGATTGGTCGTCGAGAGATCGAATACAGACCACAGCCGGTACGGGCATTCCGGAGGGAACGTCCTGAAGATGAAAAGTGATCGTCGATTTGGCAGGGGCAGCGGCTGACGTGAATTCTGCTAGAAGGCAAGTTAGCACGCAGGCTGTCACGAAGTGGCATAAGCCGATCCGAGGTTTCATCATCTTCGTTCCTGATGAAGGTTCGTTAGACTGGAAGAAACAGTGGGCAACTTCGTCAATCTTACCCAAGGGGTTCACGGCAAGGTGAGGGGGAACGCCGCTTTTTGTTGGTGGAAAACAGCGAATCACAGGCCCTTTCGCCAGCTAAGAAAGACTTGATGTTGGTCTCGCTGAAATCGATTGGTTTTATCCGGCGTGAGGTGTATTAAAGTTTGTGATGTGGTAGCAAGCGGCCAGGCTTTTTTTGCTTTGGTAACGCATGTTTCAATTGCAGCGGGATTAGCGGTCCTGTCGCGTTGTGGAGAAACGATTAGGACGGGGCGCGGCGCAATCATCTCGAGCAGGTTATCAAAGTCGTAGGGGATTTTACTTTCGCGATCATCGAATAATCCCAGCTTTGGCTGGAGTGCGTGCAGTTCCCACCAACGCCGAATGCCTCCCGTCGGTCCGTCGTCGGTGTCTGCTCGTAGCGGTGTAAATCCGGAGAACGAAGCGACTGAATGAATTCGTTGATCAAGTGCGGCGGCGTACAATGCGGTCATGCCTCCCACCGAATATCCCAGCAGGGTGATCTTTTGCGTGTCAATTGCCGGGATGGGCCCGTTCGCCTTGCCGCGACCATCAACGAAGTAGTCAACCGCTGCATGAACATCTTGAACCATTCGGCCCAAACGTGACCATTCCGGGTGCGTTTCATAAAAGTCGCGTCCTTCGAGTAAACGTAATCCAAAGCCACACTGGTCATAGGCCAAAACGACGTAGCCGGCAGCAGCAAGCCGGTGATAGACGGTTGTGCCCTGCACGCCGTAGCCTTCGTTGTATCCGCTGTGGTAGGAAAACGGGTGAAGCCAAATGACGACGGGCGCTGGATGCTCCAGCGAATCCTTGAAATAGAGATTGCCGCGTACGTTCTTTCCGAAACTGACGGGCACGCGGGTGACTCCATCGATGGCCCATCGATCGTGAGTCATCAGCTCTGATTCTTCTGAAGTCAAGAAAGTTCTTTTCACATCGGCCGAATCATCGACAGCTGGAGTTCCCAGCGACCATTGGATGATTTGACGAATGGATGCCTGACCGGGCGGTTCTAATGCATCGGGTGCCTGTTTTTCGCGCCAAGTCTGCCAATCGAATCGATGAATCCAGCTCACAGGAAAGTCGCTTTGCTTGGCATCTCCTCGTTGAAACGAGAGATCGAACCAGTCGAGATTTCGCTGCCGGTCTGCTGGAGATATTTTTTCCGGATCCGGGCCTGATGAATGTCCGCCACTTCGGTAATCGATCCGCAATCGGTCCGAGTGCCCCAGAAGTTGATAAACCTTCTGCCCCTCACGGTAGGCTTGCTCTACTGCAAATGTCGGTTCCGATCCATCATTATGGGCTGTGTGAATGAGACACGGTCGAGGTGCGATTAGGGCGTACCAGCCATGTGCGTCAATCGGCAACTCGTCTTCTCGGCCCGTGTAGGAACGCAAGGAAGGTAAGAACCACAACGACGGAAAGTCGCTTGGTGCTTCGGCAAACGTATCGCGTCCTGTGTAGCGGTAAGGACAAGACCCGGGAGACCCAGGGCTGCGAGCGACCACGCAGCGAATACGTTCGTCTAGCGCTGTTGCGACCAACGCTTGTTTGCCGTATCGAGAGAAACCGATGATTCCTATTCGTTCGGCATCAATGTGGAATTCATGAGTGACGTTGAGCAGAACATCAAGGCTGCGACTGGCTAACCAAGCTTTCGTGACAATCTCCGTCCATGTTGCCTGGGGATACTCCTGGCGAAACGTTTGCCAGACGTCTTCATAGTTGGGAAACTTGCTTTCTCGATGATGGCTGTCGACACCGGGATACAGGCAGACTGCATAGCCTCTTTGCACAGCGTCTTCGGCCCAGTAGATTTGATAATAGCGTGGGGCCATCATCAGCAGCGGGAAGGGCCCGTCACCAGGTGGGGTCCACAACGCGATTTCGAACGATGCTTGTTGGGGTGTGTCGAGAGTTATCTTAATTCGTTTCCGTCGTGATCCGTCGTTGGCTTCGATTTCCGTTGTGGTGGTAACGTCCACAACCGTCGGTACTTCGTCTGGCAAACTTCCGGTGAAATGCGTTGTCAACAATTGGCGAATTTCGGCTTTTCTCGCAGGCCATAAGTCGCGTGATTTCACTTGTACGCCGTCGAGGAACTCAAGCAGCGGCGGCAAGGTGGCACGATGGTATGCCCTTTGCGCTTCCCCAAAAAGATGGCTGCCGGCGTTTGAGACTAGTAGCAAGTAAGTGGCAAGAAATAGCAGGAATTGGTGGCGAAAGATGATCAGTAGAAAACGCATGGTGAGGCGGCAGATTCAGAGACGCAGGAGAGGCGTTTGGGTATTCCAATTTCGCCCGCTTCGACGAGGCTTTTGGGACATGAAGTTGCAGGGTGAATAAAAGTAGGATGTTTATCTTGACGGACTCGAACAGCGAACGCAATCAGATTCCTATTTTACTTCTAGGCCTTGCAGTGAATTAATGAAAAGCAAGCGAGTTTCTACTTCCTCATGCCCCAATGTAGTACTTGTCTTCTGGGGGGGCGAGTGAAGTCTGGGGGGGCGAGTGAAGTCGATGACCTGACAGATTCAGCCGATTTGTAGCAAGGCCTGGCCAGGATGAAGATTCGATTGAAAAAGAAGTGAATGTTCTTTAGTTTCTATCGAGCGGCTTTTGCAGAACTCTGTTTTTTGAAGCAGAGTTCTGCTGGCCAATAGCGTGCAGTGCGTTAGCAACTTGCGTTCGAGAGCGACTTGTTCGCGTGGTGAATTTAAGCTTGCAGGCGATGTGCGCTCCAGCCCCTTCAGCGTTTTCTCGCATTCGCCGCAAGCATGCAGAACAGGGCGAAGAGTAACAGCTGGAGAGTTGCTGGTTCTGGCACTCCATTGGTCGGGCTTTGTGGACCCATATCGTAGCCACCATCTTCGAAAGCCTTGATCAGATCACCCGTGCCGAACCGGCCATCTGCATCCCAATCTCCTTCGGTCCAGGTTGCAGAAATATCTTGTTCGTATTTGCCCGCTGCGAAAATCGCCACGAGATCACGACTGTTGAACTCGCCGTCGAGATCGGTGTCTCCAAACCAAGTTCGCTTGATTTCTTTGACCCATACTCTCAAGTCATTCGTGCTGACTCCCAAGTCGCCGTTGATATCAAACCGTAAATCTTGCGATCCAGAGGCAACGACGGTTGTCAATAGGTTGATGTCGTCAATGCCGAGCAGCTGGTCACCATCGAAATCTCCAGCCACGCCGTCCGACAAAATGTTCACGTCCATTTCCATGGTGGCGGCTGTCCCTCGTGGATGCTCTTTGAGATACCACTGAGGATAGGCAATCGTGCCGGTGTGGCCGGCTGGCTGGTGCAGTGAAGATACAAAAAAACCAACTCCGCCATCGGCTAGCGATTGTTGCAGGTGTTCCAACACATTTGGCAGCCCTAAATCAATTTGAAATGTGTAGTTTGATTCGTAGGGGACAGTTGAGCCGGGGGTGAGGTCGGGCACCACGCCTATTGCCCAAGGCACCGTATCCCATGCTGGGACGGGCTCTTCGTGCCTCGCGTTGTAACCACCCGTCGGGCTGTTGTAGACATCGGTGAGATTACCAGAGCCGTCGTCACCCAGTGGGAAAAGATCGTAAGCACCTGTATTGCTGGAGAAGAGTGAAGTACCTTCCTCGAATTCAGGTGGCGCGTAGTCGACCGGGTCGAAACCCAGCTTTTCATAAGGATCCGGGTAGTTGTCTCGAAATCCTAATCCGAACAATTCAATGGGGCGGCCCGGATCATCTGTGTCGTTGGCCAGATCGCTGATCAGGTCGTACGTGTTGTCATAGACAATATTGCCGTTTCCTGGACCATTCGTGAGGTTGATTCGAATGGAGTTGATCTCATATTGGTGGGGAGCAAGATCAGCTTCAATCGCGATCGAGGTGTTAAATCCAAGCACCGTGGCGCCGCGGCGAGCGGGATCCGTCGAACTCCCTGGACCCCCCAGCGAGCCGAACGTTGGCCCCAGAATTCTGCTTCCGGGAGTTCCGTTGGCAGGATACAGCCATTGATCGATGTCGGGCCGAGCCCACTCCAGCAAATCACCGCTAGCCATCATCGGATCGAATAGGCAAAGTAGGATCGGAAACAGGATCTTGACTCGGGTTGAGCCGCTTTTGTAACGAAAAAGTTCTTTACGGTTGTTACTCATGCAAGGATCTCCTGATTCTCATGGGGTGTTGCCGATGACGCGATTTGCAAGCTTCCCTTGCTTGGGCCGTTGCGGCTGCTCGGGTGCCAGTCATGAGGGAGAGCGGAAAGACTGGTCAATCGAAGCTGTAAATGTCAGCCGATACTGGATGCGTGAAGGTGGTTGCGTTTCGGAATGAATTGCCGATTGGTATGCCTGTTATTCCGTCCGTGTGAACAGGCACCACCAATCAGCGTTTTCATCGTTGATTCTCACTAGCATCGTTTGTGTTGACTTGGTGATGCGAGCGAACATATTTCTACTGCCGTCTACATAGCAACCCGATAAAGCCGATTGCTAAGAAAGTAAGAATCAAGCTGGATGGCTCGGGTACGACACTTACTAATTGAGGTCCGTCGCCTGTAGCGTTATCGGAAGAGATGAAATCGAAGCTGTTCCCTTGGCCGCCAGCAACGTTAACGCCCCAGAGTCCGAAGCCATGATTCGCTTCGCTTCCGTCGATCCAGGAATCTACCGTGGAAGTTACATCGAGGTAGTAATCGCCCATCGCCGGTATTTCAAGCATGCCTAGGTGATCTGCTCTTCCGGCGTATCCGCCAAAGGCCGGATCGTCACCTTTGATATTGCTCTGATACCATTGCAGGCGAGCCAGTCCGTCACCATCGGGTGTGCCGGGAAAAGCAGCAGAAGGGTAGCCATCTGTCGTTGATGGGAAATCAACTTTGGTAGCGCTGACTCCAATCGTCGACGTGTCCGGTACAGCGAGAGTGGAGAGCTTGAGGAATTTGTCGCCCCCTCCATCGGACTTCGTGGATAATCCCGCTAAGTCGTCGAATTTGATAATAGCGAAATTGAAATGTACGAATGCTGCGTTCGGTGTGCCAGCGGAATAGTCGGTGCTGATCGTAATGCCGGGATCAAATTCGTTATTCGTCCCAAACGCTATGTAGGAATCGGTGTCGAAAGTTGCGCTGGCAAGCGTTCCCGCTTCCAGATTACTCCCGATTCCGCACAGCAGAATTGTACAAAGGAACTTGTTGAAAAATCTCATCGATGTAAGCCTCCCAGTTTGAGTACCACAAACAAAAAACAATAGGTGGATTACGGCAGTGGATCGGAGTGCTTGCTGTGCCTCGGTCGAACTTTTCGACGACGGATCGCTCAAGCAGAACGGGGGTCCACAAAGGGGCAAAGCCCGTTTCATTGAAGTGCCGCAGAGGCTGGCAAGCATGGGACCAGAAGGGCCAAGCGGGCTGGCAATCAGAGAATCGAGGGTCATGTAATGAAACTGCGTCTCAATTCAAGTAAGCTGATACTAGTCTCCGAGCTAGGAGCTGTCAACCAGTTTCTGGTAGTCTGGAATGCCGTGTTTCATCACCGTTTTTGTGATTCTTGTGTTTATATAAAATGTTTTATAGTATTTGTTTACGGTTTTTTCACCGCTCCTTCCAGCTGGGGCTTGCTGAAGGGCTTGAAAGCCACTATCATCTCTAATGAGAATGGTTCTCAATAAGTGGTCGCCAGCATCGGTGTTTTTCGCCGCCAGCCAAGCTTAGTCCCCTGACTTGTTTAAATGGCTTGGGAGAAGTGGTGATGGCTGAAGTGGCCCGCAAGTTATCGCTCCTTGACGATCGGGATTTTGTGGGTGCCCAGCGCGCTTCGGGGGGATTCACGCTGGTGGAATTACTGGGGGTGATTGCCATCATGAGCCTGCTGCTGATGTTGCTCTTGCCGGCCATCAATGAGAGCCGAGAGTCAGCGCGCCGTATTCAGTGCGTTAACAATCTCAAGCAGCTTGGCATCGCAACTCATGGTTATGCTTCTGCTCGGAATCATCTGCCGCCACCCAAGGCGGGTACGCAATTTGAAGCTCGCGGAAGCACTCTTGTAATTCTGCTTCCTTATCTGGAGGAAGCGGCGCGCTTCGAGCGTTACGACCTTAAAAAAACGGTCACCCATCCAACGAATATCGAAATAACTCGTAGCACGCCAAGTGTCTATTTGTGCCCGTCCATGGTGATTCCAAGGCAGGTGCCAGATTTAGAATGTGGTGAGCAGTTAGGTCCCGGAAGTTACGTTATTTCCAGTCGAACAAAATACGCTGAGCACGGGAAACTGGATGGCGCTTTTGTAAATCCGCCTCTGAATGGCCGCTACCCATTGAGTTTTAAGCATATCCGGGATGGCACATCCAAAACGCTGCTGTTCGGTGAAATCGACTACGGCCACAAGGGTTGTCTTTGGGCAAACTGTCCCGGGAGAAATGGCGAAAGCAAATGGGGCGATACGATGTGGGCCCACGGTTATTGGTTCTATGCTTGGGGTCATATGTCGGCGGAGTTGCCAGAAGCTTTCAACCACAATGGAGATTATTGGCATCCGAATAGCGCCCGCGTATTTCGCAGTGATCATCGGGGCGGTGTCAATTTTGTTTTGGTCGGTGGTTCCGTCAGATTCATCACGGATGACACAGCCCCCGAAGTCCGAAATGCGTTGGTGACCCGAAATGGTGGGGAATCAAATCAATTGGCTTTCTAATAAATGTTTCTTGAGGATGTATAGCGTCATGTCTGAAAAACTAACCGAGTCAAACAACAGGTCCGTTCATTCCGTGCAGGAACCTGCCGTTCGGACGGGGCAGAGTTCATCTCGCATGGTTAATTCTCGAGATTTGCTTGATGGGAGGCGTGAAATACGCATCCGCCATCGAGGTGAAATCTATCGAATGCTGCTAACTCGCAACGGAAAACTGATGTTGCAGAAATAATTTTGGGACCGAAGGAGGAATAGGATGCGATGCAAGTTGTTTCGCAGCTGGCCGTTGAATGGTTTCCTCACGGTCTTCTGTTTGGGTTTCGTGGCGGACGCGGCAGAGTTTGTTGTGTGGAACGCCGATGCGGGGAGTAAGTTGACGGTGCCGGGTGAGTCGACCGAACGTGCACGATTGACGAAAGGGGTTACCCGTTTTGGTAGGGCAGGCATGGATGGCAAGCTTTATCTGTACCGAGACTATCGGGGAAACCTCTTTCATTATTTCATTCAGAAGCAATCTAAGAATCAAAAGTTGTGTCAATTGGCGCATCGCAAGTCTTGTCTCGACCGGACAGCAAGCTAGGAGAGTACGACCATGAGCAACATGACTTATCCAATAGAATCTGCAATCTCACTGTATCGAGAGGGCTTGTATGACGAGGCAGACGAGTTTGTTTCGCTTTCCTTGCAGTCGAATTCGGATGACGGAAGACTGCAGGAGCTTCATGGCATTATTCGCAATGCACAAGGGAATCTTACCGGTGCAATTGATTCGCTCGAACACGCCGCCCTAATCATTCCGCTTTCCCTCGCTGGTCAGTGTGTTTTGGCACAGTGTTACGTTGCCGTAGGACACCGACAGCTGGCAGGGGAGATGTTTCGGTTCTTACTTTCCCAGCCGAAGGTGGCGCCTAGTTTATTGCCGCTGATTGCTGCCGGTTTTACCGCTCTGGAAGACCATCAGCTTGCGCTGGAGGCCTGTCGCCGAGCTGCTGAGGTTGGAATCGACAATGGCGAACCGTTCTTTGGGATGGCGCATCACATGGAGTGTCTTGACTATCCCTTGGAAATGATCGCGACAGTGCTCAAAAAAGCGATCGAATTGGAACCTAACCGGGTCCGCTATCGAATTGCACTCCTGCGGACCCGGCAACGCATGGGGCAAGATATCGAGGCCCAGGCGGTGGCTTGTCAAATTAATGTGGAACAGCTTCGTTCCTTGCCATGTGCGAACAGTCTTAAGCAACTCATGGAAATTTACGCTGAGGCAGGAGACCATCGCCGGGGCGAACTGTGTCGACTCCGAATCCGTGAAGTTGATTCCACGGGTGATGAATGATGAATCATAAGGAAATTAAGTGATGACCGAACCGTTGACTGCCGAAACGCTACGAATAGGGGCGAGTCTTTTTGAAGCAGGTTGCTTTGATGAAGCTTTGCACCTTCTGCATGATCAACTCGAGGTCGACCCGAATGAGGGGCGACTTTGGGAGCTTTATGGTTTGGTGTTTCGAGCAACAAACGATTGTCTGGCTTGTCTTGATGCATTGGAGCGGGCAAGCCTGTATGTGCCTCTTTCATTCTTAGCGCAATGTGCGCTAGCTGAATGCTACGTGAATACGGGGCGGTATGAGTTGGCTCGGGACATCTACATTTACCTGGTTGAGCAACCCGATCTGTCGACTGCCCTCTTGAAGCGGCTGGTTGCTGGCTTTGATGGGTTAGGAGACCTTCCGATGGCGCTACGCTTATCGCGTGAGGTGGCCAAACAACTACCCAATGATGCGGAAAGTCGTTACGCCGTGGCCTACTTCATGGCAAAACTTGATTATCCACTTCCTGCGATTGAGAGCGAAGCTCGACATGCGGTCGCTTTGGCGCCCGGAAACGTGCAGTACCGTATCGGACTTGCAGGATTGCTTGAGCAGCATGGGCGGGTTTTGGAGGCGCTCGAGTGGATCACCGATCTTTCCGTTGAACAGATTCGAAACTTGTCGTGCAAGAATTGCTTGGTCCGGCTGGCTAGAATCTTTGATACTGCCGAAGATGAAAGTCAAGCAACTATTTGTCGTCGGATGCTTGCTGGTCATCGTGAAACGAATGCAACCGACGATAGGCAAAACGGGTGATTGTTCGCAGGGAAAAGGTCAAACAATGAATGCTAGGCCAACTCGTCCGTACCAAATGACTTAGCTGTTTTAAATCAACATAACTTCAGCCCGCCAGCAGCCTCTTCGCCCGGTTTGCCAGCTCGCATTCGCAACCTAGAAAGGATCGAGCATGGAGACAATGGCCAATGTGTTTCAGAATGCCCAACAACTGTATCGCGATGGTTTTATTGGCGGATCAGTTGACCTTCTGCAAAGTACTCTGGGGCATTATCCGGAACACGGAGAACTTTGGGAGCTGTTAGGAGTGATCTATTTAGTTGAGGGGCAAACGGAACTCGCATTTGAATCGCTCGAGCGAGCAGGCAGCTTGTTTCCACTGTCTTTTGGTGGAACTCTTGCCCTTGCCGAATGCTACCGACGTCGTGAATTAGCGGTGACCCTGCGTGCAGGCAAGATCCAATTATCACCGCAAAATGCGAATGCGGTAGAAGCCTCTTGGGAAGTTCCAGTCGAGCATGAATCTGCCTTTTAAATCTCGTCGAAGTGATGGAGTTATTGGGAAGGCGGACATTGTGCAGGTAGCCTCCGGAAGAAGGGACGGGATCCTCACGCCCGCAGAAGTTGAGGTTCTGCCACCTGATAGACATCACTTCTAATGTCTTGACTGCGATCGGAATAACGATAATGGGCACCGCCATGGCAAAGCGTGAAAGACGCCTCGTAAACATGCCAAACGCGCGAATTGCGATCATGATGAACGCTTATTCCGCATAAGCGTTCAAGTGATCGATCAAGATGTTGTCTTTCAAGTTCTCGGTGGCGATAAGGTTCACATCGATCGCAATTAACAGCCAATTAAGAAGCGGCGTTAACAACACTTCTTTGGATTCGTTCAGCTCGTTTCCGTCTTGCGGTTGAGTAGGGTGGGTTTGATCGCGATTGAGTCACACGCATCGCCTGGTGATGGCGTTGAAAGCGATTTTCATCATGTTCCACTCATTGAAGTCGTGGGGCAGAACGCAGGTTGGCAATGCGGCGAATCATTGACGATTCCACGCGTGAGTCGATGGAAGCACTGCCCCGGGGGAAACTCAATTGCGCCACTGGTGTATCCCCAGATCGCTGGTCGTACGGACAAGCTGGCTCATTGCTTGAATCCTGCGTAACCGGTCAGGACGGCAAGTGCTGCAAGAAGTCCTTTTCAGATTTCGTATCGAAACAGCTGGGCTTTGTCGTTGAGCCTACATTCGCGTTTTTACAGGTGTTAGGTGAGATAGGCGGCACTTTGAAAGGCGAACACCAAATCACGCGTTGTGAATTCCCCATCGCCATTCCAATCGCCCTCAGCCCAGCTTGAATTGCCTGCTAAATTATCTTCGTATTCACCGGCTTGGAAGACGGAGACAAGATCGCTCGAGTCAAAAAATCCATCGAGGTTGCTGTCGCCAAAATTGGTTTGGAAGATCTCTTGGACTAAGAAAGCATGATCATCTTCGTTAAGGCGATCGTCACCGTTAAGATCGGGGCCGAGTTGGCCCGAGCGGATCGCTGCGGCTAATAGGTCGATGTCCGCTACATCGAGATCCCCATTTTGGTTGATATCTCCCGGTTGGGCGGTACGCGTGATGGTGAGGGTATCTTGTCCGGTCTGCATTCCCTGATGGTTGAGTGCGTTTAAGCTGAGCTGATGGGTGCCGAGTTCAATCGGCAATGTAATTTCCCACTGCGAGCCATCCAGCCAGCGAAGCTCGATTGGATCTTCTCGGAGGTCAACTTGAATCTGCCTCACGTCGATCCAGCCACGTCCGCGAATCTCGACCATTGCTTCATTTGTTTCGATGGGGTTACCGCCATTTGTTGTGATTTCGAACTCGATTTGATCCGGCAGGCGATCCAAAACAAATTGGCTTCTTTGTTTCACGTAATTCTTGATTGAAGCCAGATTCTGCTTAGCAACTTGACCGTAATGGTCGATCCAGCGGTCGAGATACTCATTGTTGTAGGTGGTGTTAATCAGATCCAAAAGGTGACCGTGATAAAGCCGGCGTGCAATGGGTTGATTCATTAAGCGTCCCGCGTTGCCTGCAGTTCCGATCAATGACTGTCGCGTTGATGCGGTGAAGGCGAAGTCCCAGTCCCAAGGCAAAGCCAAAACGCGATTATCGGAGGGGCGTGTATAGAACTGAATGTTGTGATGTAAGCTCCCACGCGTGTATGCGTCGGCGGCACCTGTCAGCGATTGCAAGGCGAAGACGCGTGCCCATTGGTCGACGTCAATCAGTTCCGCAACCTCATCGAAGTTGCTGGAGCGTAGCTTATCCAAAGCCTGCGATGCTTGGATAATCGTCGCATAGTCATCCGCATCGCGGTTGTTTCTGATCGCTAGGTGGGAACGATAGGCCTCTTTGTTGTCCCCCAGATCTTCGAGATCGCGGGTGGGTTGGGGATGCGAATACGGAAACGGAACCTTGGGGCTTTCCGGATCACGATTGGTCGTTCCATTCGCGATATAGGCAATGTCCATTTTGTAGACGGTTCCGTCCGCCCCATTTTCGTATTGCGAGTCCAGGAATTCGTTGCCGTATCGTGCCATCATCAAGAGAGCAGTGCGCGTGTGACTTCGGCGAGGCGCGATGACATGTACCAAGTCGTCGAACATGTGGGGGATGTGGCCGGCGGCGTTGGCGATGTGCTTGATGATTATTTCGTCTTGGGTCCGCGGAGTTGGGCCACTTCGACCCGAACGATCAATCACGATGGAATCATGGACCCCACGGAATTGGTGCATCGGATCGAATGCTACTTGGAATCCTAGATAACTGTTATCGGATCGGCCTGCGTTAGAGCCTCGCAGGCGAACTCCGACGTCGTAGAACACTTCTGATTCGTTGTAGACGACCGTCGCTCCGAGATGTCCATTGGATACTACATTCGTGCGATTATGCAGTAACGCGGTGTCGTCAGGTGTCATCATGATGCGGAAATTGTGGATGCCGCTTCGCGCGTCTTGTTGAGGGATTTGGTAGAGGGCCCTGGATGATGCGCCCTCAACAGGAAACAAACTCGTGGCGCCCCGAGTGTCTTCGGCTTGGACATAAAACTGGACGACGTCTCCGCTTGCTTGCCCCGGGATAATCGCCATGTATTCATTTTTTTCGGATGGCATCATCGCTGCCGAAGTGAAACGACCGCCATCGACCGAATAGTGTAATCGTAATGCTTTGACTGCATCGGGATCTTCCGCTTGCACCGATACGGTCACCGGTTCGCCTGCCTTGGGCAGCACGGGTGAATGGGATAAAGATGTTAAAGTTGGTCCGACATTCGCCTCGTAATTCGAGTTTTGACGACCTGGGGTTCCGATGGTTTCTGGTCGCAAAATGCGTGTCGACTTCGGCAATTTGTCGAAGAATAATCGTGAGTGGACCTGGTTCGAACCACCCTGCCATCGCACACGATAGGAAATTCGGTAGTTAACACCGTCGCGGATTCGCGCATCATCAGCGAAGGTGGTTTCGGCGTGGTTGTAACGATCTTCCAAGCTGCCCGTTGCGGTCAACTTCAGCACTTGGTTGTTGGGGTCCTCGGGGTCAGGAAGCACCCGTCCGGAGTGATTGCCAGCGATCCGCCAATGAGCGGGTGTGCTCCCCAAAGCGTCGCTGTCGAACGATCCGTTTTGAATTCGTTCGATTCCTCCAACTCCATGTTCCAGGACGGAAACGTCATCAATCAGTACCTGGCCATCGTCCAGCATGCCTAGGATTAATTCGTGGTAGCGATCCGAGCTGGAACCCGAAAATCCGTCAGGTTGGACGATTCCTTCATAGATAACGGTTTGCCACTGGGATTTTTCAAACTCGGAGCTCGCGCTCCACGATTCAGCCGAACGGTTGTCGGCATCGGGAGAACGCAGTTCCAGGCTGGATCCTCCGCCGTCGGCAAAGTCGTGCCAACGTCCCCCGTCGTGGTAACGCAGTTCGTCAGCTGGATTTCCTCGCTGGTCCGTAAGCCGAATGGTCTCGCCGGCATTGGCGAGCTTGCCATTGAACTCACCGACAATGATTGTTGCTAGGTCGGGATGGCTCGACATCAGTTGATTTGCGTCTCGCGCGACGAGTCGGTATTCTCCCGGTCCGATGATCGCATCAGACGGAAAAGCAAATTCCACTCCATCGGTCAATTTCCAGCCCGCCAGCTCGATCGTTTCGGTTTGGCTGCGATTGAAGATTTCAATCCATTCTTCTTCGGAGGCGGTGTAGGGCTGGCCGGGAACCGCTGCCGCGATCAACTTGGATTGCAGGATCTCGGCGCCGAAGATGATGTCGTTGCTAGCCACGGACGCTTGATGGACCTCCACCGAAATTCGATTGGGGCCGACACGCAAAAAGTCATCCGGAATCACGGTCGTCTCGCTGAGGATTGCATCCGGGATCGACTTGGCGAAAGTCCCGTTATCGATAGGACCTTCTGGCATGTTATAGCGAAGCACTTCCTGACCATTGACGTAAACGACCGCTCCGTCGTCGACCATGTGCCGTAATGCAACGCCCTCGCCCTTGGCTAATTCCTCTGCACTCAAATCAAAGTTGGTCTCGAAGTAATAGGTGATGATGGGTGGGAAAATCGTGGCGGGATTCGGGAATTCCGTTTGGATTGGAATGCCTAATGAGCGACGTTCATAACCAAACAATCCTTTGCCGCGCTGCCAACTATCGACACCAACTTCGTGACTTTCTGTGTGCCAGGTTGTGTTGAGTCCGTCGCTTGCCGCCCGATAACGCCAAGTCGTAGTGCCGATGGGTAGCAAGGAATTGGTTTCGATTTGTGCGGGTTGCCTATCGACCGCAGTTCCGGGGGCGTGATAGAGGATTTCGTTAATGACAAGGTCGCTCGCAAGTGGCACGCTGTTGTGATCACCGGGTGATTTTGCGAGCGGTGTAAGCCAACGATTTGCAAATTCACCCGTGTCGATTCTTTGTTGCGGACTATCTCCGATGCGAGCCGCATCGGAGACGAAATCGAGACCACTGGAATAGAGGAAGAGATGATCGACTTCCGAGGTCGAAAAAGGAAATTGTTCTTGTCGAATAACGTGCAATTCACCCGGTCCGAGTTCGCCAGCAAGATTTAGCCGAGTGGCGGATTCGCCATTCGTGATTGTGTAGCCCTCAAGGCTCTGTGTTTGTTGACTCATGTTCTTCAGTTCGACGAAGAATTGATCGCCATCACGTTCGGATATCTCATGAAAGACAATCGCACTCGATGTCGTGTCCACTTCCGAACTGTTCGGAGTCCCGCCGCGAATGCGACTTTGTGTCCAGTTTTCGACAAAACTGCTGCCGCCGTCGAGATGGATCTTGACCAGAGAGGCGCCCGAACCATCGGTCGCCTCCGGCCAGGGCCACTCGTCGTCGTAGCGGACTTGATCCATCACGCGATCACTGTTGTTGATCAAACGAATCGTCTCGCCACCGTTGTTGAGTCGACCGGAATACGGGCCGTGGTCGGGCTCAAAGCCATAATGTTGTGCGAAGGCCGTTGGTGATTTTGCGACAACGGAGGATTCTCCCGCTGGCAACACACTGTTGGCGGGAAAGGTGAAGTTAACGCCTTCGATGCGCCAACTGGATAAATCGAGGTCTACCGCCATTTCGCTGTGTAGCTCGATCCATTCTAACTCTTGATTATTCCCTGGGTTAAACATCAATTCGCTGAAGACCACGGTGCTATCGAGAACAACTCGTTGTTCGAGTTGTTCAACACGCGGCGTTCGTTGTTTTTTACGGGGGGATGCCATTTATTGAGAGTTCTGGATTACATCATGTGTTTGGTGGCGAGATTAATCTTCAAGTGACAGAACAATATTATTTTGTTGTTTTTGAAAAAAAGTGCCAGTAAAATCGGTGGACAATGTGGAAAGTATTGGGATGTTTTCTCAGGATGTTGACCATGACCAGCAGACAATATGTTTGTTTCATCGCTTTCGTTTTTACTTTGAACGCGTTGGGTTCTACTGCGCCGGCCCAACTTTTGATTGATGGGGGCGGCCTGCTGTTGGTTGAGGAAGGGCCCGCAGTCAGCTTGGGTGGTGATTCTGTTCCGGCGAACTTAGCGCTTGGCGGCACGGCCTTCGCAACGGGCGAGCTCGGCCCCGAACTTGGCATCGATTACCACTACATCGATAACCTGAATGATGGTTCCTATGGTAACGAGTACAGTTGGATCGGCGGGGACGAAAATCCATTCTTTGATGTCTTTGCTGGAATTGATCTCGGGGCGACTCCCGTCGCCCAGGTCCAGAGCATTGCTTTTGGACGCAGCAATGTATTGAGTGGCGACAATGGTTGCGGGGGTGCTGTTTGTTTAGATCGTCATCTCGGGTTTTACACGCTACAATACACACAAGTTCCCAATCCAAGTTCCGACCTTGATTTCGATACGACGGGAAATCCGATCACGGGTTGGGTTGACATCGGGAATTTGGAATATGGGACGAGCGATGGTGTCGGTACCAATTACAACAATACATGGCAACGGCATCGGTATAATTTTGATCCGGTTGAGGCTACCGGCGTTCGCTTGATCGTTCCAGGGACGGGGCTTGGTGGTGGCACCGCGATTGACGAGATCGAGTTGTATGATGTGCCGGGTGAATTTACACCGCCGCCTCCTCCGCCTCCTGCAGTCAAGATTGAATCCGCGCCCGGCTTCTCGATCGGATGGGACGGCAACGACGGTGACTTCTTTGATAGTGAGCCACCGCCGGACGGAGCATTCGTTCCCGATAACCTGGCCTTGGAAGACAACGGTGCCGATGCATTTTCCAGCAGTGATCTAGGGCCTGAATTGGGCATTGATTTCCATGTCGTTGAGAATCTAAACGACGGTTTCTATGGCAATTCAAACAGCTGGATTGGCGGTTCTGACAATCCTTTTGACCCAGATGCCTTTGCGGGGATTGCCCTGTCAGAAGAGCAACGAATCACGAGCGTTGCCTGGGGACGTGACAATGGCAACGACTTCACAGACGCCTGCGGTGGACAATGTACAGATCGATCATTCGGTAGTTACCTCTTGCAGTTCACTCAAGTGGATTCACCGGATGAAGATACAGACGCGACCGGCGATGCTTCGACAGGCTGGCAGGATATTGGCCAAGTGACCTATGCGGTTCGGCGCGAAGACTTTACCGACTATCTTCGTCATGAGTTCACCGTGAGTGACGGGACGGGCGGAGTTCTTGCCACCGGCGTGCGTCTTGTTGTCCCCACCACGGGGTTGGCTGGTGGTACGGCGATTGATGAAATCGAGATCTATGCCGCTGCCGTCGCTAATCTTTGTGATGTGAACGGTGACGGTGCCTGTGATGTAAACGATATCGACGATCTTTCCGCAGCGGTGCGGAACGGTTCGACGGAAGCTCGCTTTGACACCAATCAGGACGGTTTCGTAGACGAGGCTGATCGTGGGTTTTGGATTGAAGACCTGATGAACACTTGGTCCGGTGATTCAAATCTCGATAACGAATTTAATAGCACCGACTTTGTGATTGTTTTTCAGGCTGAGTCTTTTGAAACCGGGAAGCCCGCGACCTGGGCGACCGGCGACTGGAATGGCGATGGGGCTTTTGACAGCAGCGACTTTGTGACTGCTTTTGTCGCCGGCGGATACAACAAGGGAGTTCGGCCTGCGGTCGCGGCTGTGCCGGAGCCATCGAGCTTGATTGGAATGGCAATCGGCGCGTTGGCATTCGGATTCGTTCGCCGAAAGAAACACGAAAAACTTGGATTTGTTAATTAGAGAAGTTGTGGTAGACCGGTTTACTTACACACGAGAATCTTATTTGCGGTGACAAGGGCAGCCAGTGACGCGAAACGGATAACTCCGACAATCAAGAGTTAGCAAATACCGGTTCGTTCTATTCTGTTGCGCCGACTCGGCGTGGCTGCCTTGTTTCAAGTTTGTCTTAGTTTTTTCAAGGCTGCTTGGTTGCTTCTCGGTTGTCGATTTCGTTTCGTCGTCGATTGTCGTATTTGAATTCGCCAACTTTGAGGGTCAGCTTGATGAATGCAATTAGATATCTGCAGATTTGTGGTCTGCAACCGATATTGGTTGTTTTGGCCGTTTTCGTTTTCAATAGTTCGCTCACAGCGCAGCTCACCTCGACAGGGGGAATTGTTCTGGTGGAGGAAGGTCCGACGGGTGGCTCTGTGCCGGCTAATCTTGCGACGGGAGCGATCCCTTTCGCCAGTAGTGACCTTGGTCCTGAGCTTGGCATTCCTTTTCATGTCGCTGGGAATCTGAACGACCAGATCTACGGAAATAGCAATAGTTGGATCGGAGGGGATAACAATCCGTCCGATCCCTTAGCCTTTGCCGGTATTGATTTTGGCGCTGTGGTGAACGATGTCCAGAGTATTGCGTTTGGACGCGATAACCTTGCTGCCTTCACTGACCGTTCTCAGGGTCTTTACAGCCTGCAATATACGCAGGTAGCGAGTCCCAGTGGCAACTTGGGACTCGCCGTTACGGGGGATCCCGGATCCGGTTGGGCGGACCTAGGGACGCTCGATTATGGGGCCAGCGAAGGACACAGCAGCAACTACAACCAAACATTCGTAAGACATCGATTCAATTTCGATGCTATTGCTGCCTCCGGGCTTCGGCTGGTTGTGCCAGCAACCGGTATCGGCGGTGGGACTGCGATTGACGAGATCGAGGTTTACAATGTTGCGGGTGACGTGGTCGATCCTCCTCCGCCTCCGTCACCATTTGATATTATTTCGGCAGAAGGTTACCAGGTAAGTTGGGACGGCAACGATGGCGATTATTTTGATGATTTAGCGCCACCGTCGGGTTCGGTTGTGCCCGATAACGCTGCCTTGGCAGCGAACGGAGCGACTGCGTTTTCCAGCAGTGACCTCGGGCCGGAAATAGGGATCGGTTTCCATGTCGCCAGCAATCTCAATGATGGCTTTTATGGCAATGCCAACAGCTGGATTAGTGGCAGCGGTGATCCGGACGGTCCGCCGGCCGTGGCGGGGATTGCTTTGGGCAGTTTACAGCCGGTGACCAGCATTGCCTTCGGACGTGATAACGGTAATACCGAGACCGATGCTTGCGGTGGAACTTGTGTTGACCGTTGGGCGGGGCAATACACCCTCCAAGTTACAACAGCCGACGATCCGAGCGGAGCCGCCGATGAGGCATGGACAACAGTCGCTTCGCTCAACTACCTAACAGATTTTCCTGACGGTCCCGGTGGCTCGTTTACCGGCCATTTACGTCATGAATTTGATGTTGCTCAGGGAGATGATCCTGTGATGGCGACTGGCGTTCGTCTCTTGGTACCGGTCGTTGGACTGGCGGGCGGAACCGCTGTTGACGAGTTGGAGGTTTACGTCGTTCCAGAACCGAGTAGTGCCTGCCTGGCATTGATTGGCTTGATCGCTGTGTGCTCCCGTCTGCGCCGGCGGAACTAATTCCGGTCGGGCTTGCATCTTGTTACGAGTCGGGCGACGATAGGGGGTGCAGGGTCTTGGTTCCTGTACCTCCCTTCCTAACCCTATGATTCGAAATCGTGCGCAAACTCAATATCATCGCTGGTTGCATTGCGGTCATCCTTTTCCTGACTTTCCCAACGAAGGGTGAGGAGCCGGTCGATTTCGGTCGCCAGGTCTCACCGATTCTTCAATTGCATTGCGTTGAATGTCACGGCGCGAATCTTCAGGAAAGTAATTATCGGCTGGACTTGCGTTCTTCAGCACTGGCGTCGGCGGATTTCGGCGATCCTCCTATTCAACCCGGCAACGCTTCAGAAAGTCCTCTCTACCAATTTGTGGCGGGAATCCACGAGGATGAAATCAGCATGCCTCCGGATGGTGAAGGTGAGCCATTGTCCGCGAAAGAGATTTCGATCTTAAAACGCTGGATCGATGCGGGTGCGACGTGGCCCGATGAGTTTGCCGGAAAGGCCGATGCGAAGATCACGACCGATCACTGGTCTTTTCAGCCAGTGGTGGAGGTGAGTCCTCCTGAGCAAGACTCGACTTATACCAAGACGCCGATCGATCTGTTTGTCTTGGAAAAGCTGCGGGCCAATAAGCTTGATTTTTCTGAGTTGGCGGATCGTGTGACCTGGATCCGACGAGTTTATCTTGATTTGCATGGGTTGCCACCTACCGCCGTACAAGTCAAGCGATTTGTGGAAGATACCGCGCCCGATGCCTATGGGAAGGTCATCGATAACGTGTTGGCAAGTCCGCACTACGGCGAGCGATGGACGAGGCATTGGCTGGACGTTGCAAGGTTCGGAGAATCGACCGGTTTTGAGGTCAATCGTGATCGCGAAAACGCTTATTATTTTCGTGATTACGTGATCGACGCGTTGAATTCGGATAAGTCCTACCGGCAGTTTGTTATCGACCAACTGGCAGGAGATGTGGCCGGGGATGAAGTCGGAACTGGTTTTCTAGTCGGCGGTCCGTACGACATGGTGAAGAGTCCTGATATCAATTTGACACTGATGCAGCGGCAGGATGAGTTGGCGGATTTTGTCAACACAACAGGCACTGCCTTTCTGGGAATGACGATTGGTTGTGCGAGATGTCATAACCACAAATTCGATCCCATTCCGCAACGTGACTATTATGCATTGCAAGCGGTATTTGCAGGGGTTCAGCATGGCGAACGACCACTGACTGCAATTGCTACTCAGGATTCAGCTAGGCAGATCGCCAACTTCACGGACCAGCTGACACAACTGGAAGCCAAGTTTGATCGAATGCGAAAGCTTGCCGTTTCGATTGAGGTCAAGGAGGGGCAATCGAAACGTTTGCCGGCTGTGAAGGCCCGATTGAATGTCGATCGATTTGAGCCGGTGCTTGCGAAAAAAATCCGCTTCACCATCCTCGCAACGAATAGCTCAGAACCTGGGATTGATGAGTTTGAAGTCCTGACCAAGGATGGCCGTAACGTGGCTCTCGCTGCGGACGGTGCGGTGGCAACGGCTTCCGGGACCTTGCCGGGGTACGCAATCCATCAGCTCGAACATCTTAATGATGGGAAGCCGGGAAATAATCACAGCTGGATTTCTAATACGGGGGGAAGCGGTTGGATTCAAATCGAATTTCCCGATGTTGCCGAGATTGAAGAAGTTCGTTGGGGGCGTGATCGCGATGGTCGTTTTAGTGATCGCGTTGCGATCAATTATCGGATTGAAGTTGCCAATACATCAAATGAGTGGTCTTTGGTTTCGTCGTCTGACCGACGTGAACCCTTTACGGCGAATTCCGAAGACGCATTTATCGCTAAATTACCCGAAGAGCAGGCTGTCGAGGCACGATCGCTCTTTGCCTCCCTTCAGGAAGCTAAGAATCAATTGGCAGCCGTGAAAAATAACATTCCGAAAGCCTATGTGGGGACTTTCAAGAATCCAGAACCTATTCGACGCTTACACCGCGGAGATCCACTCGCGCCGCGCGAGGAAGTTAATCCGGATGCACTAAGCGTCATTGGCTCCTTAGAGTTGACGAGTGAGGCGAGTGAGAGTCGACGTCGATTGGCCTTGGCCGAATGGATTACCCAATCTGACAATCCCTTAACCGCTCGAGTTATTGTGAACCGTGTTTGGCATTACCATTTCGGCACCGGTATCGTCTCGACGCCGAGTGACTTCGGACTGAACGGAACAGAACCCTCGCATCCTGAGTTGCTTGATTGGATGACCAGCCAATTCATGAACAACGGTTGGTCACTCAAATGGTTGCACCGACAGATCCTTTCGTCGCACATCTATCAGCAGTCTAGCAAGCCACGTCAGGATGGATTGGAAAGCGACGCTGCAAGTCGTCTGTTATGGCGCTATCCACCGCGACGACTCGAAGCTGAGGCGATTCGCGATTGCGTTTTGAAGGTTTCAGGAGCTCTCAATCCAAAAGCCGGCGGTCCGGGGTTTCTGTTGTTTGAAATTAATCACGAAAATGTCCATCATTATTTCCCCATCGAGGAATTCGGTCCGGAACAGTTTCGACGCATGATCTATATGACAAAAATTCGTCAAGAGCAGGATGAAGTATTTGGTACCTTTGATTGCCCCGACGGCGGTCAAGTTATTCCTGATCGCAGTCGTTCGACGACTCCACTACAAGCATTGAACTTGTTGAATTCTAAGTTCATGCTGCAACAAGCGGAACTCTTTGCGGATCGCACACGCGAGGCAGGCGATGAGACTGTTAATGGCCAGGTGGATTTTATCTTCCAAGTTGCGTTTTCGCGTGATCCGAGTATCACTGAAAAATACATGGCAGTCGAGTTGGTCAACCAGTATGGTTTGACGGCGTTATGTCGAGCGATTTTCAACGCCAATGAGTTCCTGTTTATTCAATGAGGCAACACGTGTTATGAATTCTCGTGACTTGCTTGATCGTAGAAATTTTCTGGCACATACGGCCAGCGGGTTGAGCGGAATTGCGTTGGCGAATCTCCTCTCCCAAGAGCGATTGCTCGGCGCCGATCACCGATCGCCGGTGCGTCCAAAGATCGACCCTCAAAACCCAAATGCTGCCCGTCAACCACATTTCGATGCCAAGGCTAAAAATGTTTTAGTGATTTTTTGTGCGGGTGCCTGCAGCCACCTTGATACATTTGATTACAAGCCGGAGTTGATTCGCAGGCACGATCAACCGATGCCTTCTTCTGAAAAAGTGATTACGTTTCAAGGAGAGCAAGGCGCGTTGCAAAAAAGTCCCTGGGAATTTAAGCCGCGAGGCGAATCTGGCAAGATGATTTCTACGCTTGTCGATCATTTGGGGGAACATGCTGACGACATGTGTTTTGTCCATTCGATGACCAGCAAAACAAATACGCATGGTCCCGGGGAGAACTTCATGTCGACAGGCTTCACGCTCGATGGATTTCCAAGTGTGGGCTCTTGGGCGACCTATGCGCTGGGAAGCGAAAATGAGAATCTTCCTGCCTTTGTTGCGATTCCGGATCCGCGCGGCAAACCTCAATCGAGTGTTAATAATTGGGGGCCTGGTTTCTTGCCAGCGGTTTTTCAAGGGACTGATTTTAACGCCGCGTCACCGATTCGTAATCTGGATCGACCCTCGGCAATTAGCCCTGCTGAAGACAAAGCAACGCGTGATTTTCTTCAGCGATTAAATGAGCATCATCTCCAACAGTTTCCCGGAGATTCAGAATTGGCCGCGCGGATTGCCAGCTACGAATTAGCGGCCAAGATGCAGTTGAGCGTTCCCAAAATTACCGACTTGTCGACAGAGCCGGCGCATGTTCTCAAAGCGTACGGAGCTGACGATCCTGAGAATAAGCTGAAGGCCCAGTTTGCCCGTAACTGTATTCTCGCTCGACGCCTGTTGGAAAGCGGTGTTCGCTTTGTCCAATTGTTCAATGGTGCCTATCAAACCGGCGGTGAAGGGACTAGTAATTGGGATGGACATAAAGTCTTGAAGAAACAATACAGTGTGCATGGCCCAATTCTCGACCAACCGGCGGCTGCTTTGCTGGGAGATCTCAAGCAACGGGGATTACTCGAAGATACACTTGTGGTCTGGTGTACCGAATTCGGGCGGATGCCAACGTTTCAGAAGGGAGCAAGTGGGCGAGATCACAATCCGGCTGGTTTCACCTCTTGGTTGGCTGGCGCCGGAGTCAAAAAAGGATTTTCTTACGGGGCTACCGATCCATTTGGTTACAAGTCCGTAGAGAATGTTGCGACGGTTTACGATCTTCACGCGACGGTTCTCCACTTGTTGGGGCTCGATCATCAGCGGTTGACCTACTACCACAACGGAATCGAGCGACGGTTGACTGATGTTCATGGAGAGGTGATCACCGACATCCTTGCCTAATGTTCGGTTTTCGAGTCAAACAGGTTTCAAGCTGCTTAGGAAGCTTTGCCGACTGCCGGAAGCTTGTTCGACCAAGCACCACTTCGGGCAAAATGTGCCGCAAAAGACGGTCGGTCGGGATCTGAACGGAGAATTGGCTGGCCAGTTGGCTCGGGTGGGTTCGTTTTGTTCACACGCATCATGCTATTCTCGAACGGAAGCTGCCGCGAACTGTTGTCTGCCAAACGGGCATTAAAAAAACGTTTAGTTCAATTTGCGTGCAAAAGTTCAAGGGTCCAACATGGAGCATTTTGATATCGATCGATTGTTTTTTTCCCGAAGGGTTTTCCAGGCTGTGGTGGTCAGCATGACGCTACTGTTCATCAGCGGCTGTGAAAAAAGAACCATTGTTTCGGAAAAGAGTTGGAAGCTTCCCGGCGCAACGGTGCACGAGAAGATTGATCATGGTGAATTGAATTGGCCTGACCGAGTCTACAAACGTACCTATTGGATCGTGAAAAATGGCAAGACGGTTCCTGTGGGCAGCTTTCGCAATGAATCAGACGTTGGTGTTGCCTATCAACCGTTCATCTTGAACGGATCAATTGTGATCCCCACCTCTTCTTATGTCTTCTTGGTGTCGGCAGACAATCAGGTCAAGGAATTTAGTCCCCGCAAAGCAGACCAATGGGGGGTATACTCTGCCCGCGCCGGGATCAATGGTTTCTACGACTTCCATGCTGAAACAGTGGTAAAAAAAGGCGACGTTTGGAAGTTCTCTTATCTGCGCAATGATGCTGACCGAAGCCATTTACCGGCATCTGTGTATTTCGCCACATCGGATGATTGGGAGTCGTTTCAAATGGAATCGATCCCGGAAGGGAAGTAAGACGTTGAATGGCTTCAACATTGACGCACGCGTAGCAAGATGAGACGAAAACGTGTGCGCTAAGCGGTGAAAAGATCCTGGTGATGCTGCTCTATGTGCCAACGAAGGAATGGGATTTGTTGAGAATTGCTAATATTCTTCTCGGCAGTTGAGCAGATATTTGACCAGATCGGCCACCTGGGCATCGCCCAATAAATCAAATCCGCTTGGCATTGCTGAAATCTGGGATGTCTCCCGATGCTCAATGATTGAGATAGGGATCTGATGCAAGTTGCCATCGGCTGTGACGAGTCGGATGTCGCGGCCGTTGTCTTGTAAAACGGCACCCACGAAGGTCAAACCCTCGTTAGTCACGATGGTTTGTTGTTGGTAGCCTTCGGTGATCGTTGCACTTGGTTGTAAAATCGACTGCGCGAGTTTTTTCCCATCAAGTCGTGTTCCCACACCGGATAGGTTGGGAGCAAAACTGGTACCGCGTCCAGATATTCGGTGGCATGATGCGCAGTTTGTGCCGCTTGTTGAACTGTCGAAAAAAAGCTGTTTGCCTCGTTTTGCATCCGCCATCGGTAAATGCTCTATCACGGACCCAACAGTCGCTCGTTGCGGTTCTGGCAGGTCAATTGCCAAGTTGGCTTTTTGATTCAGATGCTGTAAAAGCGTGAAGAATTGCGGTTCTGGTGTCTGGCAGAGCGCTCGAATCGCTCCTTTTAGAGGTGCACTTGTTCGTAATGTTTCGTCCTTGACAGAGAGCAGTGTGATGAGTGTGTTGCGCACGGTTGTCGAGTCACGATGGTTCTGTATTGCGGATGCGAAAATGTTTTGCCTAGCATCGATTGGAGTCCAGCCGACGGGTATTTGGAGGCGTGATAAGACGATCATCGCCGGGCTTACCAAGGGTTGACGCGAGTCCGTGTTCAATCGTTGCAAGATGTCGTCAGCGATGGTTACAGCGGAATTTCCATCTTGGCGGGAAAGCGAAACAAAACCGTTGATGGCGGCCTGTTGTAGTTGATCTTCGCCGGCAAGTGCCGCCCATAGCAAATCCAGGGCTTGGTTTTTTCGAGCGAGAGGGCGGATCAAAAGTGACTGATCTTCAGCCGATTCCAGGAGACCGTAGAGTTGATGAATTGCATCCCAATCCTTGTCGTTCCGGTACGTTGCTCTGGAAAGCATCCTTAAGTAAACCCGTCGCACCTGTGGCGATTTTGCCTTGTTGGCTTTTTTGATTAAGTCACGAACCGAGACGGATTCTTCGAGCTCGATCCGGGATTGGGTATTTGGCATCTTTTGGGGCGGGCGTGGATTCATCGCCCAGGTTAAGGCCCAGTTTTGGACCTGTTCATCCGAATCGACTTCGGCCAGCCTGACGGCTTCGTCGAGTGTGAGTTCGTGTCCCTCTTGCAGGCTTAGCAGGGCTGCGAGTCGGACTCTCGGCTGCTGGTTTTGGAGTAGCTGCTTGCGTTCGGAGATCGAAATCAATCTCCTCAGTGATTGCCAGCCGGCGTAGTAAGTCACGCGGTCGTTTTCAATCGCAAGTCGGTCAATCAGTGGTGGGATCAGGTCTGTCAAATTGGCCTGCCAGATGGCTTGCACGGATTCAAAACGAATTCTCGGTTCTGGGTCTTTTAGCGAAACGCTGATGGCGGCCTGAACGTCAGCCATGGATTCGGCAAGAATCATCTGTCGTTGGATTCGAAAAGCGAGAATTCGGACAGCTTGAAGTCGTAGGTTCAAGGAGTGCTTTGCTTCCCGCGAAGGCGATTTGGAGGTGATGATTTCGCACATCTGTTGGTCGATGTTTTTGGCGGATGCTCGCTTGTCATTCCTGCCGATCGCCCACAATGCCCAGGTTTGTTGTCCTTGATGAAGGTGACCTGACGCGACGGCGCTCTCGAGTTTAGCCAAGATCTTGTCTCCTCGACGGACAAGTTCATCCTGTGCATTGACGCGCCAAACCGGAATGCTTGCCGGTCCAAGATCTGCTATGAGTTCATCGACCGACCATGCTGAATACGGGCGAGCTCGGCTGGAGTCGATGGTCGACTGATCAGTCTTGCCGCCGTGGGAAATCTGAAACAACCAACTACCGGCGTCTGCAGGATCGTAGTGATAGTCACCTCCCCATCCGCAAATATAAATTGTGCCATCCGGAGCAAACTCCAGATCGGTAGGTCGGTAGAGCAGCTTGCCGTTGCCTCGTTTCACGAACTGTTCCCAACGTCCATTCGCAGGAAGCATTAGCGCGCCATCCCAAGTCGGTCGATAGAGATAGGTACCTCGGAGCCAGTCATTAATGAAAAAAACGTTGCGGAATTTGGCTGGGAAATGAGGGTGCGAATAGAATGCGATTCCGGTTCCCGAGCCATGAAACACCGGACCGCTAATCGGAGCCGTTGCCAGATGATTGTCGCCGGTCCAATGGCTACTGTACGAATGACCCCATCCAAAGTGAGCCCCAAAAAACGGCATGATGATTCGATCGCCCTGGTCTTGGTCGTTGTCGGTGCCCAGCCAATTGAATTGGTCATCGAGTGTGATATCCCAAGGGTTTCGCATGCCTCGGGCAACGATCTCAAGATTGGTGCCCATCGGATCGCAACGTAGAACTCCTCCCTCACGTCCCCAATCGTCGGACCAATGATGGTAACTTTTTCGGTAGCTGTGTTTCGTGTGCGTTTTCGGTGGATAGGCGTCCGGTGCTCCGGGAGGATGTTCGACGTCCCACAGTTCTCGAAAGGGGCGGGGTGCCACATAACCGTATTTTTCTGGCTGATTGTGTCCCTTGGAATTTCCCTTCGACATGTAGAGTCGCCCGTCTGGGCCCCAAGTCAGTCCGTGTAACGCATGCTCTCGGTTGCCAAGGTCGGTGTAGAGGACTACGTACTCGTCCGCTTCATCATCTCCGTCGAGATCTCGGACGACAGTCAATTCGGGAGCGTTTGCAACGTAGAGGTCGTTTCCCTTCCAAGCCAAACTTTGGATGCTGTTGAATCCTGTCGCGAATGTTTTTGTGGTGTCCGCCTGTCCGTCTTGGTCGGTGTCCAGCACCAAGACCACACTGTCAGGCGGTGTATCCGGCATATTGCGAGGATATTGGGGGCCTTGTCCAACCATTAAGCGTCCTTGGGAATCAAAACATAGCGACGTTGGCTTATAGACTCGTGGTTCGCTGGCAAAGATAGAAATTTCGAATCCGGTAGGAACTTGTGGCAGGTCGGAAGCCGATTGGGATTTCTCGGTGGGAGGGACGTCGTTGAAGTTTTGGGAAAGGGCCCGCAGAAACTCCTTGTACGCGCTGGCTGGGGAAAATTGATCGATCGAGTCATTCGAATGAACCAGGATTCCATATTTCAAACGGAATGGTTCTCCTTTCTTAACGAGCACATTTTCACGCTTCTTACCACGTCCGTTAAGTTCGTTTTCTCCGAGTGGATTTGCGACTAACAGCCCTGTGTCAACAGCGTGCCACCAGGGTTTTCGGAAGTTGGCTGGATCGTTCATTAGCACAAGGCCGCCGTGATGTTTTTTTCCGGTTTGATCAAACACCGGTCCGCTGTACTCGCACCAGTCGGCTTGGTTAGTGCGAATGGCTTTTAGTGCAGTGCGATTTTCGCTGTCACGAATCATCCCGCCGTTTGGTGTTTTCACGCACAGCGACTTAGCAACTCGGAAGGCCAGTCCCATTTCTTCCTGGTCTCCCAGCCAGAAATCACGCTCTTGATTGCGGAATGTGCTTTCACAAATCATCAAAATCCCATGAGCCGTTTTACGAAAGGAATATCGACATATTTGTTCGCCGAACGGCACATCACTGCCGTTGGTCAAAAGCTGATTTCTGACTGCAAAATGGCCAATGTTTTGGTGAACCGTTGGCTCGTCGACAAAGCTTCCACCAATGATCTTCGCCTTCATTCGCCAATAGTCGTTGCCTCCCACATCGCCAAATCCCCACCAGATTCCCGGGTGGTAGGTCTCGTGGTCGTAGAAATCTGTGGGTAGGGGAGGGTGATTTCGAGTGACTTGTATGTTCCCGCCGAGGGCGTGAATCTGCTTGAAGTACGGGCGAGTTGTGCGCGGATCACTCCAGACGTAAGTTGCAAACAATTTGCCATCAATCGAAATATCCATTTCGCCGGCTCGTTGATGGAAACCAATGCCTGTCTTTGGTAAGTAGGAGAGTTTCTTTGGTTTCTCTGCGGATGGAAGCACCTCGATCGGCCGATCATCATCATCGTCCACGGTGTCGGCTAACTGTTGGTGAAACTCTTTTCTAGCTTTTTCTGAATGGACCAGTGATTTCTCGCCAATCACCGAAAGAGGTTGGTCGTCATAGCTCCACTCGAGCTTGAGAACTGTTGGGTTACGCTTGCTGTCCTTACGCAGTTCGATCGTGAGTGGAAGTCGCTTGCCCTTCATCATCTCGATATCCGCAAGCGTCTGTCCGTCGGATGAATCCAGCAATATCTTATTTCCGAGACGCAGGCGAGCATCCTCATTGGTGGTTAATTGGATTCGGACTCGACCGGTCACAGGCGCAATGATGGCTCCGTGTAACCTGAGTGACCATTCACTTCCGAAATCATCATAGGCGAGATCAATTCGATTTTCTTTTAATAAGTTTTGAGGGCGTTTGAAGTCGCCCGATCCGTATTGAATTCCAAATATGCCGGGTGATTCTGCGGCAGTTGTTGTCCCGTTGAGTTGCGCAATCGAAGTGATTAGCAATAAGAATAGAATCGAGGTTCTGGTCATTGCTTTATCCTGTGATGGGGCGTGAATCCTTGTCCGCATTTTAGCTTGTTTTTAGGATCACGGGGTCGGAAAGCTGGTGGTGAAAACGGTGGAACGCTTTCCCTACTTATTAGCGATTAGGCTTACTCTGCGTATCTGAATCGTTTGCGAGATGTCATTTCGTCGGATGCACGACTGGCCGCATCAGGAATGTCTTGTTTGTATCTTGATCGGTTGACATCCGGCTTGGAATCTGGCGGATCGAGCAGCGGCAGATGGGAAAAAAACGTGGTTTTGTCACCCTGCGATTGTCTCCATGCGGGTTGCGTTTTAAGGTATGGGGGTAATCTAAACGCCCCGGGTTGTTTTTGAAGGTTGGACGCCAGCTTGCACAGACCAATTTCAGCTTCATCAGACGGTTTCTCGCGATCCAAACAGGCCGGCATCTATGACCTGTTTATGTTGTGCATTTGCATTTATGTCTTGGTGACTCTGGCTGCCATGACTTTCTTTCGACTGGATGCTTCCACCTCAAAGATTTTGAATTATGTTGATACGGTGGTTTGCTTCTTTTTTCTGATCGACTTTTTGATTCGCTTTACAAAGGCGGAGAGCAAGTTCAACTATTTGACGCGAGAATGGGGATTCATTGATCTGATTTCTAGCGTCCCTTTGCTCGGCCCATTGCGCTGGGGACGATTTTCGAGAGTCATTCGGATTTTGCGGCTGTTACGCGGTGTCAAATCAACGAAATTGATCATTCAACATGCACTGAGTCGCCGGGCTGAATCAACGTTTGCAGCGGCGGCACTGATTGCTTTTATCGTTGTTGTCTACGCGAGTATTTCGATCCTTTATTTTGAGCGAGGAGCCGATGGTGCAAAAATTATTACTCCGGAAGACGCTCTGTGGTGGGCTGTAACGACGATCACAACGGTGGGGTATGGCGAAATCTATCCTGTGACGGGTGGGGGGCGGTTAGTGGGGGTGGTCGTCATGACGGCCGGCGTAGCGCTCTTCGGTGCCTTGACTGGGTTCGTGGCCGTATGGTTCTTGGCACCGACGCAAGTTAACGAAGAGTTGGAATTGGAATCTGTACGCAAAAAGCTTGCTCGGATCGAAGAGCATCTGGCAGCACTGACCGAGCAAGAAAAGACGCACGCGACGCAGCGGGCTGATGACTAAGAGCGAATTGCCTGCAAGCAAGTTTGCAGCAGGAAAAAAGGCTTCTATCGTTTTGTGATCTGTTCAAGCAACGCTTGGGCTTGTCGGGCAGCATCCGTCTCGGGATAGCTTTTGACGATTCGTCGCAGCACGATTCTTGCGCGTTTTCTCTCGCCGCTGCCGGCAGCAGCAAGTTCCTTTGCGTACCGAAATGCTTTGTCGGCTTGCTTTGCTTGCTTTTCCGTTTCCCTCGCTTGTTCCGCAAGCAAAGCTTTTTGTCGGTTTTGCGCTACGAGTGTCTTGAGCTCTGGACGCTTTTCCAGCCAGAGTCCAGCCTTGATGACTTTTGGGGCGAGCTTGTATTGACCTTCAAATCGTTTCTTCATTTGCAAGAAGGCAGTATAAGCGCCTGCTCGGTTCCCTTTTTCTCCTAAAGACCAAAAACGAGATTCGTCGTTTTTTAAAGCATTCATGACGGCTGCATGGAATTTTGTGTTCGCCTCTTTCGCGGATAAGTCGCTGAATTCGTACGACTTCCATTTGTCATGGAGCCCTTGCGGAACTCGAGAAGGATCGATTTTCCAGGTTGCGCCCTGCAAGGCAGCCTTGATACTTCCTGCGAAATTTCCAGAAGAACCTTGCTCCATTTTGCCATCGCTCGTGATGATTCTTGCTTGATGTATATTCTGCAGACTGATCTCGGGTACTCCCATTCTTTGCTCGAATCGACGGTCTTCATCCACGATCACGGGCCAAGTAATCTTGGTGTTTCTCACGTACTTTTCAACTTCAGATCGATCTTTACCAGAAACGACCGCGATAAAAACAATCGGTTCGTCCCGATATTCATTTGCTGTCGTGAGCAGCCCGGCCCACTTTGTGCGACATCCGGGTCATGTCTCCTCGAAAAACCAAAGAAAGGCTCCCTTATTTACCAATCCCTGCTGACTGATTGGAGCTGAATTAATCCAATTTTCGGGGGCTGTTGGAAATGCGTTCTCATTCGCCAGCACCGGTGAGCTGGAGGACAACCAGATGGAGATCGTCAACAAGAGACCCATAGCGGCTGATCCATGTCGTGCGGTGTTGCGCGTTTGCAACAAGGGAAATCTACACATTGTTTTGTTTCCGAGGGCATCACAAGCGTATGATGGTGGCGTTGAGTATATCAAACGACCGGGTGTGAAACGACTTTTATTTTGTGACTTGATATTGCTTAGCGGCTTTCCGCCTTCTTATCTCTTGCATCCTACTATGTTGGATACGTCGCATAACGGGATGGTGTAGGAGTTGCAATTCGAGGTTCATCAAAAACTCCTGAATTCGTTGGAGACGCAAGTCATTCGCGATTATTTTGACACGACCGTTTCTCAAATAAATCTGTTACCCGTGGAATGACTCGATTGCACCAGTGTTGTTTCCTTCAGCGCTTGAGGATGCTTGAGGATGCTTGAGGATGGGGGACTCGGCTAGATAACCGAGCGCGAATTCACGGCGGATTTAGGAGCATCGCCGGCAGGATCCAAGCACTACCTGGATACATGAATCAAGCGATGATTGAAATGAAGCGAGTGCACGGGGTTTCGTACCCGCGTCGCGGTCACGCAATCGTTTATCTTTTTGCCAGGAGGTATTTGGGAAGGCATTGGATTACTGCGATGCTAATAATTTGCAATGGTGCGGTTGCGATGTTCCCCTGGGTTAACCCGGCCTGCAGGTTTGCGAAGAACCATGACTTTGAGTTGCGATATTCCCCTGGGATTCCGGTATGAAGGGATGAACGCTACTTGACCCAGTATCGCACACGGTTTCATTCGATTTGCTTGAACTTCCACCTCGACGCCAGGAATCATCCTGACCAGTTGAGTTTGCAGGTGCGGCGCAAGTTTGCCTATCGAGAAATTCACATCTGGAATTGCCTTGTCGACAAGTGAGTGCTTGGCTTTCCCGGGAAAATACGACCGCCACTTTACTGCACGTGCGAGCAGCTGATTAAGAATCCTCATGAGAGGTTAAGGGAAGTCGCTTGATTGATGAGTGTTGGGGCGATCAACGAAGAACGATGTGATGGCATCGTAGATCGCCTAGCGGTGGAACCGAGGGTTTCGATCGACAACTTTGATTATTATGCCCCCCACTTTTTCCGTGAACTTGAGCGTGCCGCCACGCAACGGCTCGATCTATTAGCGATGCCTTCTTGGGATACAGGCTGAATCGAACCCAGTTGAAAGCAGGTGATTTCGCGTTCATGGAGTTTGCCCAGGAAGACGGATTTTCGCCTTTATCTATCGAGCGCACCTTCGAGCCCGTATGATATCTCTAGGTGAGCGAAAGGATTGATTTGCTTACAATCCAATTGAGTCGGATGATCCACTTGCGACAAGGTGTGATGAGATCATGAGAACGTTACTCCTGAAACATGGGCAGTTGTCTGGATGGACACTGTTACTCATTTGTTTTTCTTTGCCAAGTAACATTGCAGCACGTGAGACGTCGGTGTTACTGCAAGCGGAAAAATATGATGCGTCTTGCCAAATTAAGATTACTCAGAGTGATTCGACGATTTCTGTGGTATGGCCGATCGGTCCTGCGGGTGATTGCACACTGGAATTTGACCTCGACCGGCAACTTCCACTCATTCGATCGATCGCTATGCTGAAAGCTGAAGGTCAACCAACGGAATTGATTGCCGAGGGGCTTGATCCGTTTGTCTTAGTGCGAGTGGGGAATCGGGATCTTGCCAAGCGGGAAGGTTGGACGATCTTTTTCGATCGTATGCAGAGAAAGCCTCACCGATCATTCGTCGCCCGTCTCGATCGAACAAGTGCGATAGCGACGAGCCACGCACAACGCGCGACATTCACGATTGGCGAGGTCACAGCCGGACCTTTTCGTGGCGTATTGCGTTGGACCTTCTTTGCTGGAAGCCCGTTTGTTCTGCAGGAGTGTGTAGCGCAGACCGAGAGGCAGTCCACCGCGTTTCTTTATGACATGGGACTCGTTTGTCGTGATAAGTTGCCAGCGCACATGGCATGGCTTGACGCTTTGGGGGTGTTTCGACGAGAAACAGCCACATCATTCGATGTCGCAAAGAACCTTCCCGTCAGTAAACGCGCCATCTGTGCAGAGTTTCAGGGCGGCTCGATCGCATTGTTTCCGCTGCCGCATCGTTACTTCTATCCACTCGATTTTTCAGATAACTTGAGTAACGTTTGGGTCGGTCCGGATTACGAAGGGCAGGGACTCCCCATGGGTTTTGGCATTCGCCATGACTGGAAGGGAGACGATCGATACGTCCCGTGGTTTAATGCTCCTCCCCACACGTCACAAGAGCTGGGAATGTTTCTGTTGTTTTCAAATCAGTCGGCTCAGGGGACATTGAAAGAAGTCAACCGACTCACGCGTGATGACCGTTTTGAAGCAATTCCGGGACACCGCGTATTTTCGAGCCACTATCATGTTGAACATACGCGTGAAATCATTAAGGCTCAGAAAGAATCTGCTGCCGAGGTTGATGAAATCATCGGACGTACAGCAAGCGGCAGCGAGTATCGCATTCCACCAGACTTGCAGGATCCTGGATTCATGCGCGTGTTTCGTGAGATGGGAATCGACATCGTGCATCTGGCCGAATTTCATTATGGCGATACACCACGAAGGAACGAAGCGGAACGGCTGAAACATCTGGAACACCTGCATGCGGAATGCCAACGTTTAAGCGATGGGAATTTCCTGCTTCTGCCTGGTGAAGAGCCGAATGTGCATCTGGGTGGACACTGGATTAGCTTTTTTCCTCAGCCCGTTTATTGGGTGCTAAATCGCCCGGAGTCGGCTCCCTTTGTGAAAGAAGATCCACACCTTGGCAAGGTGTACCACGTTGGCTCAGAGGCTGATGTGCTGCGTTTGTTGCGATCGGAGGGAGGTTTGGCCTGGACAGCGCATCCGCGCATCAAGGGATCGACGGGATTTCCAGATCGCTATCGTGATCGTCTGTTTTTCCAATCCGATCGATTTCTTGGCGCAGCTTGGAAACCGATGCCTGCCGATCTTTCGGAACCTCGTCTCGGATCGCGAGTGCTCAACCTACTGGACGACATGTCCAATTGGGGCGAACCCAAGTACGTTTTAGGCGAAGTGGATGTTTTTCAGATTGAGCCCGATCACGAGTTATACGGTCACATGAACGTCAATTATCTCCGCATGGATAAGATCCCGGAGTTCTCCAGCGGATGGCAGTCCGTTCTTGATGGACTGCGCGATGGCCAGTTTTTTGTTACGACCGGAGAGGTGCTGATTTCGCGATTCACCGCCGGTGACCGCGAGTCGGGTGAATCCGTACCAATCCCTCAAGATGGTAAGTTGTCGGTGCAGCTTGACTTGAAGTGGACGTTCCCCTTGTCGTACGCTGAAGTCATCACTGGCAATGGCGAACAGGTCAAACGTCAACGTATCGATCTTTCCGAAACAGGGGCGTATGGGGAAGATCGATTTCAGGTGGATGCGGATGTGTCTGGAAAAGCCTGGATTCGCGTCGAAGTTTGGGATGTCGCGACGAACGGCGCGTTTACTCAGCCCGTTTGGATTCGATCCAGTCCTTAGTCCGTGCCGGTCGTCCTTTGTCTGCCCGCAGAATTTCTCGAGCACCGCTGCATGATTGCGAAGAATCTTTTCTGTGAGCTGAGTGGATGATTGAGCGATCAGGTTGGCTGGTAGACTCCTGCGATGTGCCTACACGGATCGAACGGTCATTGATTGGTGATTGGTGGTTTTTTCTCAGTGATCAATTCACATTCAGGTGCGCACTTCACATTCAGGTGCGCACTTGGCATTCAGGTGCGCACTTGGCATTCAAGTCGATGTATTCTTGCCATTGCTCCGGAACGCGATCGCCGTGAAAGATCGCTTCCACGGGACATTCGATAGTACATGCTTCACAATCAATACACTCATCCGGATGAATGTAGACCATGCTTTCATCTTCATAAAAGCACTCAACTGGGCATACGACGACACAGTCGGTGTATTTGCAATTGTGACAAGGCTGGCAAACAACGTGTGGCATGATGCTGATTTCACTTCAAGCGATTGTAATCGGGATCTGCGGATGGGGTTGCGAGCTATTTTCGAATTAGTCCCATGAGTCAGGGAAACCTCGGCGAGTAGTCACTTCGTGATACAACTTTGAGATTTCGTAATGGCATTCTTCGACTCGTTCGGTATCACATAACTCTTCAAATAGACATTTCAATCTCTGCAGATTTGCGTAGCAACGCATGCCCGAAATATCGATATCAAGCGACGTTCTGGCCGCTTCATAATCACCGAGATTCAATTGCAGGCGGGAGAGTGAAATTCGATATGCCGCATTTTCAGGTTCCAAGTCAGCTGCCTTGGCTAGAAAAAGTTCGATCACCTCCGCAGGAAGGACACGATTCATGACTTGTGCGGATCCTGCCCAGAATACAGCATTGTCTGGGAATCGCCGGCGTCCTTGCTCGCAAGCGTTTTGAGCAATCTCGGTTACCCGATTCCCATCGCTGTCTCCATGGCTTGGTAGGGGGAGCAATCGAAGCGGCTTGGTCAGATCGCTGGATGGCGACGCAGCAAACTTCTACGAGGAATCTGGACCAGCAACTTCACCAATTTCTGAGCCAACATCTCCCGGCATACATGGTGCCCCAACACTTTCAACTTTTGGATCAGATCCCCTTAACCGCTAACGGCAAGATCGATCGACTAGCACTTCCCGCTGTTCCCACAACAGTGGCTGCATTTATCGCCCCGAGAAATTCCACCGAAGCAACCATCACCAAGATGTGGCAAGATCTTTTGGAGCTAGAGCAAGTAAGCGTTGATGCCAATTTCTTTCGGTTAGGCGGAAATTCTTTGCAAGCAATCCAGTTGCTCGGTCAACTTCGTCGAACCTTTGAAATCGAATTGGATATGAGCCAATTATTTGGGGCACTAACCCCAACTCGCCAAGCCGAGCTTGTTTTGAATCTCCAAGATCAGGCAGCGGAGCCAATTCCAAAAATCTGGAGAAGCACGACGATCGACACCTTATCGGACGAAGACGTGGACGCTGAATTGAAAAGAATGCTGCAGGAACGAAGTAAATCAGACAGAAATTAGCTGCCCAGCCTCAAGTCATAAGTTGCAGTTTCTTTCGCGTTTGCAGTGCAAACGAATCGGCGAGAATTTAGTTAGAGTCGAAATTTGGCTGCGGAAAGCGTCGTTGATTGGGCTTCTGCTTTTCTTCGTGTGACGCGGTGATTTTCTCCAGAAATTGTTTTCTTTTACCGTCTGTCCCAACCAAAATGACGCTACATCGGAAAGCGCTAGGGAATCGACTCCGATCGATAAAAACAAAGGGAGGTCAGTAAGCGATGACCCGTCCGCTGAATCGACGAGCAATTTGGATATTATTGGTGGCTGCTTTGCTTGCTCAAGTTGTCTTGCAGCCACAGCAGGTCGAGGGCGCACTTCCCAATATCGTGGTGATCTATGCCGATGATCTCGGCTATGGTGATGTCCAGTGCTACAATCCGAATCGCGGAAAAATTCCCACACCTCAAATCGATCGGCTTGCCGCACAGGGCCTACGGTTTACCGACGCGCATTCTTCTTCAGGTGTGTGCTCGCCATCCCGATACACCATTTTGACGGGCCGTTACCACTGGAGGTCTCGCTTGCAAAGCGGCATTGTGGGTCTGTGGGGCGAACCGTTAATCCCGCCTGACCGACTAACGCTTGCCAGTCTGGCAAAGCAAAATGGTTATCGCACTGCTTGTATCGGAAAGTGGCATCTTGGCTGGGACTGGCCGATCCCTGCCGGGAAAGAAAAACTGTTTAAGCGCGGTGGTCGCAACGGCAATAATTTTTTAAAAGCAACGGACCAACACCGGACTGCATGGCTTGAGACGTTTTCGCAGCCCATTCCGGGTGGACCCACCGCGGTTGGATTTGACGTCTATTTTGGCACCGATGTGCCCAACTGGCCGCCTTATTGTTTCATTGAAAAAGATCGCACGCTTGGCATTCCCAGCGAATACGCCTCACCAGTCTTGTTTCGCAAGAACCAAGCGAGCATACAGGGGCCGGCTTTAAAAGGATGGACGCTCGAGCCTATTTTGCCGGCGCTGAGTGACCGTGCTGTGTCCTTCATTCGTCATCAAGCCAAAACGCCCGAACCTTTTCTGCTCTACATGCCATTGACGAGCCCGCATACACCGCTGTCTGTGAACGATGAATGGAAGGGGAAAAGTGGGCTGAATCTCTATGCCGATTTGGTCATGGAGACAGATGTCGTTGTCGGCCAAGTACTCGATGCGCTGGAAGCCACGGGTGCGATGAACAACACGTTGGTTGTTTTTACGAGTGACAATGGTTGTGCGCACTACATCGGAGTCAATGAACTGGAAGCGAAGGGGCATTATCCGAGTGGCAACTTGCGTGGTTACAAATCCGATGCATGGGAAGGAGGTCACCGAATTCCTTTCGTTGTGCGTTGGCCGGGGAGGGTCGAAGCTGGCACGGTTTCTCAGCAATTGATTCACCAAGCGGATTTGATCGCCACCTTCGCAGAGATTTTTGGAGTGAAGCTTTCGGATGACGAAGCGGAAGACAGTTTTAGTCTGATACCATTGTTTGAAGGAGAAGATCGGGCGGTACGTAAACATGCGGTGAGTACGTCAATTCGCGGTATTCCTGCCGTGCGTTTCAGAGAATGGAAGTATATTCCGGTAACCGGTTCGGGTGGCTGGGGCAAGGGAGGAGATCCGTCGCAGTCGGTCCAGCTTTATAACTTGGCCACGGACCTGAGCGAAACCAACAATCTGGCGGCACGTGAACCGCAACGGGTGACTCAGATGCAAAAATTGCTCACTCGAATCATCAGACAAGGACGAAGCACACCTGGGGTGAACCAGGAAAACGACGTCAAAGTGATTCGACATGGCCCCTGAACGTTTCCGTAATGAACAATTTGTTTGCTAGAATGAGCGGAACCAAGCGCGCCTTGGAAATACGCGATGGACTTGGTTTCGAGCTATGTCGTGGCTGAAGCACGAGTTGGAATCGAAAATTGTCTTGAGAGTTAGCATGATATCGAATTTGATCAACCGATTCCTGGCAATCTTCATTGTTCTTGTCGCATTCGCCCAGCCCAGTTTCGGAGCTGATAGAGCAGCAGCGACGACGGAGCCCCTGAATGTTGTCTTTATTTTGGTCGACGATTTGGGTTGGTCTGATCTGGGCTACTGCGGAAGTGACTATTATCAGACGCCACATGTCGATCGTCTGGCGAAGCAGAGCTTGCTTTTTCGGTCGGCCTATGCTGCTGCGCCCGTCTGTTCTCCCACGCGTGCGGCCATCATGACGGGCAAGTCCCCAGCCCGACTCGACATGACAATCTGGCACGAAGGGGCTGTTCAAGGTGGCCCCAATGATCGGATGCTCTTACCCGCAACGGCGGTGGCTAACCTTCCACGTGAGGAAATCACGTTAGCCGAGCGTTTTCGCCAAGCCGGTTATATTACGGCGCACATCGGAAAATGGCATCTGGGAACCGCAGCTTACTATCCAGAAACGCAGGGTTTTGATCGAAATATTGGCGGCACATTCTGGGGCGCGCCGTCCACCTTCTTTTTTCCATTCTCTGGGAAATGGAACGAGAAAGATCCTGAAATCCGATACGTCCCTGGTCTGCCATTCGGAAAGCCGGGAGACTATCTGCCAGATCGACTTACGGATGCAGCCATCGATGTGATTCAGGCGAATCGCGATCGACCCTTCTTCCTAAATCTCTGGTACTACACGGTGCATAGTCCCATTCAAGCACCAAAGCCACTGGTCGATCGTTTTCGAGCCCAGCGAGCGGGCCAGCACCATCGTGATCCCACTTACGCGGCGATGGTCAATCGCATGGACCAAAATGTAGGACGGGTCCTGGCTAAACTCGACGAATTGAACTTATCAGAACGGACTGTCGTCGTCTTCACCAGTGATAACGGCGGTGTCGATTTTGATCAACGTTCGATTGTCCCTACCAGCAACTATCCGCTACGTTCGGGCAAAGGGACTCTCTATGAAGGTGGTGTTCGTGTTCCATTGTTGATTCGTTGGCCTGAAGCATCGGTTGGGGAAACCAACGAACTCTGTACGTCACAGGATTTGTTTTACACCTTTTCCGACATGTTGGCAGGTGACGTTGCTGAAGTTGCAGCGGCAAATGACACAAAGACAACGGAGAAGGTGAAATCGACTCAGGATGGAACCAGTCTCGTGCCGCTGCTAAATGACGTGACCAAAAAGCTTCCGTCCAGATCGCTCTTTTGGCACTTTCCACACTACTATCCTCGCATGACTCCTGCCAGCGCTGTACGTGACGGTGATTGGAAACTGATTCACTTTTACGAAGACGATCATCGTGAACTGTATAATTTGAATACGGATCCGGGGGAACAAGAAGACCTGTCAGCCGTACGTCCCGGACAAACAGCTCGCCTATTTGCCCAATTGAATCAGTGGCGAAAACGGGTTGACGCAAAAGCGCCGACTCAAAACCCAAAGTTTCCAGCTCGTTAAACGCTCGTCAGAATTCATGTTGTGAAATAACGGCAGTGCTGAGGCAATGAACGTAATGCCTGCTGCCAGTCAGATTAGATGGACTGATCCATTCTTTCAAAAATCACAGCTAATCAACAATGTGACAGTTTCCAAGCGTCTGCTGAAGATCCGCAACCCCGGCGCGAGTGACTGAGGTGTCGACGATGCTTAAGGTTTCGAGTTTCGTCATGCCTTTTAGCTGGGCGAGTCCCGTATCGGTGATCTTGGAACCATCAAGAAATAGAGAGTTGAGTCCTTTGAGTTGCGACAAGGACTGTAAGCCCGCGTCTGTTATCTGGGGTGTGTAGAGTTCCAGATGTTTGAGATGCTTCAGATCTTTCAGGTAGCTTAGTCCTGCGTCCGTGATTTCGGGCCCATTGAGTGCGAGCACTTCTAGATCGACGAAATCCTGGAGGTGAACAAGATCCGCATCTTTCAAATTTGCGTCGCCATTCCCCAAACCAATCACGATGACTTGTCCTTCTTCATTGACAGTGATCTCAGCGCCGAGTGTTTTGAGTGCCTTTGTTGCCGAGATCGGTTCGGTTTTGTTTTCGCCCAATCCTGTTGGGGTGGCACGTTTCTTCGGGGGGGCCTCCGTTGTTGCCACGTGGTGATCATGAACGTTACTGGGTGAGTCGGTGCTGCACCCCAGCAGAGACAGAAACAGGAAGATCCAAATCGGGGATTGTTTCAGCATCGTTCCTCCTTGGATGAGTTATTGACACTTTCTAGGAACCCGGAAATCGGAATTGTTATCTCAGAGGACCAGAATGAATTGTCGAAGATTCAAATGTGGAATGCAAATCTTTCCGGCAATGGGGATTGTCCCGTAGGGTTTCGAGAACCCACAGGTTCTTGCTTCGCTGGCTGGTTTTTTCGGGCGACGGTTGTCCGGAGCGGTCGACCTTTAGCTAAGATAACAGCCCCGAATGACCTGTTGGTCCTGATTGGGCAAAGTTGTGAGGAGTTGGTTTTACTGAGTCGCTTATTCGGTAGGACAGCTTGCGAGATCGAGAGTGAAATCCTGGTGAAGTCGAAATGAAAGTTGCCAAGTTATGAAAAACGTGATGGTTGCCATCGCAATGCATTTACTGTTTGCCCCGACGTTTGCCGCCGATGAATCCAAGACTCCTGGAATCGCTGATCATGGGCCGCGGTTCTCTACCGAGGGTAAAGGTTGGCGACTCGATCAGGCGCGGATCAACGATCCCGATTTACCGCGCGTGTTACTTATCGGTGATTCGATTCTCGCTGGCTATTTCAAACACGTTGCGAAAGATCTCGAAGGCCAGGCCTATGTGGATGCGTGGGTCAATCCACATCATCAGTCTGAGCATCTGAATAAGCTGTTGGCCGATGTGCTGGAACAAGGACCCTATGACTTCGTGCATTTTAATATGGGGTTGCACGGTTGGGTCGAAGGTCGCATCAAACCCGGGACCTTTGAGCCGCTCACCAAGGCTTATGTTCAGGTCCTGAAAGCGAAATTGCCGAACGCCAAATTGATTTGGGCGAGTAGTACGCCCGTTACAAAGCAGGACAGTCCGACGGAGTTGGAACCTGAAATCAATCCGATCATTGTCGAACACAATCGAATGGCTGCCAAGGTGATGGCTGAGATGAGTGTTCCAGTAAATGATTTTTACTCACTGCTCGTCGAGAAAAAACAGCTCGCTCGTGGCGATCGATTTCATTGGACGGCTCCGGCGTACAGGATTCTTGCGGATAAGACAAGTCAATCGCTTCTGCAAACCTTAAGGTCAGCCGAAAAGAAACCGATACCTGACAGGCTCATCGTGCTGACGTTCGACGATGGTAACAAATCGGACATCCGTTTTGTTGCCCCCCTGTTAGAAAGACTTGGCTTTAACGCAACCTTTTTCGTGAATCGTGGGCAAGCTGATGGGAATGGCCCGCGCTTGAGTTGGGCTGATATGCGAGAGTTGCAGTAACGAGGTTTCGAGGTGGCCAACCATACGTTGAACCATCCCAACCTCGTTGCTTCGGAGGCAGATAAAGTAAGAAGTGAATTGAGAGAACTCACTGAGCTGCTGCGTCAGCAAGGTATTTCGCCACCTGCCAGCATGGCATACCCCGGTGGACACCACGACAGAAAGAGTTTGAAGCTGCTTTCCGAGTTAGGTTATCAATTCGCTCGTCGAGGCGTTGATCCAGAATTTCCGCTTACGGATTTTGGTGGGCCTGGTTTGTTCTATGATCCGTTCGTCGATCATCCGTTTTTGATACCGTCCACGGTCGTTTTCGGTCCGGATACAGATTTAAACGATCTTCGGAACGCCATTTGGGGCGCAAAAGACGGCAAGGTGGCTGTTCTAACCTATCACGGTGTTCCTGATGTTCATCCACATTGCAGCACTTCGCCCGAGGTTTTTCAACAGCACATGCAACTCTTGAAGGATCACCGTTGTACGGTGATTGCGATGCAGGATTTGGCTCGCTATGTCGATCCAACCCGGCGACCGGTGAATCCTTACAAGGCCATTCATGATCGATTCGCACTTCAAGTGGGTGATTTGAGATGTGAGTACTTGGTCGACCCGAGGGGAGTCGATACAGGTGAGCCTCGATTCAGTTGGCAGCTCTCTTCCTTTCGACCGGGGCAAAAACAGACGGCTTATCAGGTTTTGGTGGCTACGAGCGAGGAAAATCTAAGTCGGAGTCAAGCGGACCTTTGGGACAGCGGTAAGGTGGTTTCTGATCAATCTGTTCACGTGGCTTACCAAGGAAAGAGATTGAAAAGTGGGCAACTTGCTTATTGGAAGGTCCGTGCTTGGAATGGACCGGCCAATGACGGTCGTTATGCGAACCCAACTTATTACGATCAGCAAACCGTAGCTGCCTTAAACTTCATCCGACCATCCGACTACTCCGACTCGGCAGAGTTTCAGATGGGGTTGCTCGAACCGAATGATTGGCATGGTTCGTGGTTAGCCCATCCGAATGCCAAAGTGTCATCCCCCTTATTTCGCAAAGCGTTCACGATCGATCGTGGTATTCGTCGAGCGACGGTATTTTTCGCGAGAGTTGGCTACTCGGAATTAACTGTCAATGGAGAAAAGGTGGGCGATCACGTGCTTGATCCAGGTACGACCTATTATCACCACGATCAAGATTACAAGATTGACTCCCGTGTATTGTATGTGACTCATGATATCACTCCGTTCTTATCTGATGGACGAAATGCAATTGGAGTGATGCTTGGACACGGCTGGTACAGTGCCGAAGACGATGTACCCGGGCCTCCAAATCATCGACTGCCTTATGCTGAATCACCGCACTTACGTATTGAGATTCAGCTGGAGATGAAGGATGGTACAACTCGAGTACTTGCAAGCGACGAGACATGGCGAGTCGCAGCGGGGCCTGTAACTTATAACGACTTTTCGCATGGTGAGTCGTACGACGCACGCAAAGAGTCCGTTAACTGGGATCAGGTTGCCTTCGATGATACGGTCTGGCTTGTGCCGCAGGTTGTTGAGGGTCCCAATGGGCGACTTGTCTCGCAGATGTTGGAACCAATTCGTGTCGTCGAGACGATTCAACCGGTGAAAGTGAATGAACTTCGCGCGGGTCAATTTATCTATGATATGGGTCGTAACATAAGTGGTTGGACCCGGATTCGTGTGCGAGGTGATCGCGGCACCAAGGTGACTTTACGCCATGCGGGCGGCCTACATGCCGATGGCCGCCTCGATGACCGATGTAACATGCATCCGACCCATGAGGCTCGTCAAACGGATCTTTACATTTTAAAGGGGGAGGGGGAGGAGAGCTGGGAGCCGCGATTTACACTCCATGGATTTCGTTATGTCGAAGTGTCGGGGGATCCTGCGCTTTTCGAGTTGCTTGCGGTCGAGGGTCGGATGGTCCGTACCGATGCTGAGTCCGCCGGAACTTTTCGGTGTTCCAATCCACTGCTCAATCGTATCCATGACTATGCGAAACAAACTTTCGCATGTTGTTTGCAAAGTCAGCCGCAAGATGCCATGGATCGAGCGGAACGCGTGGCGTGGTTGGGCGACCCAGGAATGATTGCCGAAGATTGCATGTACAACTTTCGGACGGCCCCCTTTTGGACGAAATGGCTCGAAGACATTCGGGACGCACAAAAACCCAACGGCGAGGTTCCTTTTACTTGTCCCAACCCTTGGCGCGGATCCTTCGGGAATTATAGCTGGGTACCAGTGTGGCACTCAAGCTATCCATTGTTTGTTTGGTATCTCTATCAGTATTACGGTGATGAACGCATTTTGGCTGAGCACTTTGACGCTCTGCGATCATTGGCTGAATTTCATCGGCGCAAAGCTGATAACGGCATTTTGAACGGCGGCCTTGGCGATCATATGGAACCTCAAGCCGACGGTAGGTCCTCGTCAGGACCACGGCGGACGCCCAGTTCGCTCACCTCCACGGCCTACTATTTTTACGAAACAAAGATTTTGGCAGAGATTGCTCGCGTGTTGGGGAAAGACTCGCTGGCAGGAGAGTATCAGACCCACTCGGATCGGATCAAAGATGCATTTAACCGCGAATTTTTTGATTCCGATTCGAACGACTATGGACGAGGAAGCCAAACGGCGAATGCCGTCGCACTCTATCTTGGTCTTGTCCCTCAGGATCGGATTATGGGAGTGCGAGAAAATCTTGTTCATAACATCATGGAAGAACATCAAGGGTCTCTGGCAACGGGGATCGTTGGTACGAACGCCCTCGAACAGGTGTTGCCTGAACTTGGCGAAACCGAAGTGATGTATGGCATTGCAACGAAGACGACTTTTCCAAGCTGGGGTCATCAAGTAGTTAACGGTGCTACAACGCTCTGGGAAACATGGGAGGAACCAACGGCGGAACGCTATAGCCTCAACACGAAAATATTTGGCAGTTCACAACTCTTCTTCTACAAATATCTTGCCGGAATTGCGCCGGGAAGTCCGGGCTTTCAGGATGTCATTATTCGTCCTCGAGTGGTTGACGATTTGGATTGGGTCGAGGGGGGGGTGGAGACGATGCACGGTCGTATCGAAACGCGTTGGGAACGAACCAAAACCGGGTTGCGCTTGCGTGTCACAATTCCAACCAATACGACCGCCCAGATTCATGTTCCCACGCTGGGTTCTCAGCAAGTGGCAATTGGACTCGCTGGTGCTGATATTTGGTCAGACAAGGGCTATCTTTCGGGCGGGCCTGGCGTCTTAGGCGGACATCAGACGAGAGAGGCTGTTGTGTTGCAGGTCGGCGGCGGACGCTATCTGTTTCGAATGCGGAAACGATGATCACTGATTTCCGCGCGAATTGGCCGTTTTTTACCGGCTGACGGTCAAGCAGGAAAGTGGTTGAACAATCGATTGCCGTCCTGTTGTTATTCAAGAAGGCTAAGAGTCCCGCTCAGCCAAACAGCTCTTGAATCGGTTCGGCTGTTCCGTCGGGGGTGACGTAGAAGGGGCGTTGTTCAACGTTGTAATGATGATCGTGTCGGATACCCAGGGCGCGATAGATGGAGGCATGAAGTTGTTCGGTGGTAACGGGATCTTTCACGGTGGTACAGGGTCGTTCATCCGCCGTTTCACCGTAAACGAAGCCTTTTTTTACGCCGCCGCCAAACATCAGGACGCTGCCGGCACCGGTGAAGTGACGGTGCATTCCATAATGTTGCGGGCCGTCGATTTTGGGCGGGACTTGCACCTGGTCCTGGACTTTCTTTTCCGGTTTACCTTCCATCATCATGTCTCGGCTGAATTCACTCGCAACCACAATGAGTGTTCTGTCAAGTAACTTGCGCGCCTCGAGGTCCAGCACCAGTTGGGCGATAGGCGCATCGATCATTGTCTTAAGCTCTTTCATCCTCGTGTGGCCGTTGTCGTGCGTGTCCCAATATTTGAACGGATAGTATCCATGCGTGACTTCGATGAATCTTGCCCCCGCTTCGGTTAGTCGTCGCGCCAATAAACAGCCGAGGCCGAACCGACCGCCGACTTGATATGTTTCATAACTTTCCTTGGGCTCCAAGCTGAGATCGAAAGCCTGCCTCGCTTTGGGACTTGAAAGCAGGCGGTGTGCATTGTCGACCGATTTGATCAATGATTCCCGTTGGTACTCCGATCCGTGGCGTTGAATTGGGTTATTCGCGAGTAGTTTCTTGTAAGCCTTGTAACGCTTTGCGAAGCGGGCGTCGCTCATTCCCACTGGTGGTTTGACGGCCTCAATTGCCTGATCGGGTTCGACAAGGAAGAAGGGGGCAAATTCACTGCCGAGGAAGCCTGCTGTGTGGAAAGCCTTAAGCGATTCTTTCTCGCCACTATCAAACGTTTGGCCAATGTCGATGAAGGCCGGAAGATCTGGATTCAGCGGACCCACGCTGCGCGAGATCCATGAGCCGATGTGTGGAGCGGCTACCGTTAGTGGTGGCTCGTAGGCGGTGTGCCAATGATATTGGTGGCGGCTGTGCAGAATGAAGCCAAGGTCCGCGGCGCGGTAGGTTTTGATGAGCGTTCCGCGATCGATCACCGAACCAATCTTGTCTAAACCTTCGGTGAACTGCACTCCATCGATTGCAGTGTCAATTGCTGGAAATGTAGAGAGAACTCGGTTGGGATCCAACCCTTTCTCGTAAGGCGTGTAACGCTTGGGGTCAAACGTGTCGGTGCTGGCCATTCCACCGGCAAGCCAGAGGACAATCACTGTATCAGCAGTTGCCGGGAGTGATTCTGTTCGAGCGCTAGCCGATTGAGTCGGATATCCCGCTGCAAGTGCTCCAAGCGTTGCCACAGAAGCGGAAGAAAGAAAATCTCGGCGGTCAATTGAACTGGTCATTTTAAGAGTTCCGAAACCGGTTTGAGCAACAAATGGAAGTCGTGAATAGAAGGTAGGGTTTAAGGTTGCGTGCTATCGAAATGGGACGATGGCTTGTACGGTAATTCTGATCCTCTTGATTTTAGCAGGCAGGCTTCAAGAGTAAATTCGTGGTCCTTAGTGAATCAGTTGAAACTCTGGATGCATCGCAAGAATCCAAAATAGATCTTCGATGCCTTCAGACGACACGGGGTTCCCGACAATCTCACGCGATAATTGCATTTCACTGTCGGAGGGGGATCGGCTCAACGCGTTCGTGAAAAGCTGGTCCACGATCGACTCGGCTTGGTGTCCGGAGGCTGCCCAGACCTTGCCGCCTCGGGCCATTAAATCTGCAACGGCTTTGCCGTTGGATAATTCTAAAAGTTGGGCGGTCGTCGCGGTCGACTCTCGCCTCGTTACGATGACATCGCGTTTCGGTCTGCCCAAGGTCGTCATCAGGCGATTGAGCGTCTGCAGGCCAGCGCGTTTTTTGGCTCCGAGACCGTAAACAATGAATTCTAGATCGGCTGGGTCTTTCGCATGACCATTCGTGGTGTGGTGACGGCCCACAGTCGCCGTGAAGCGATTAAAGCGTTTCCCAGTGATGTCAAAAACGATCACTGAATCTGCGTGAGTGCCCAATCCAGACCTGTAGGTGTTACCGTCGACATGGAGCGGAGACTGTAGGACAGATTTGTCTTGGGTCACTTTTCCCCAGCCAGAACTAGCCGTCAGCCAGGGGAGATCAGTCAGACGGGTCTTCTTTTCACCCGGACCGTGGAGGATCGGGTCCACCCAGTTAGCGTGGTCGTCTTTGGTGCTTTGCTGTCCTTCTTCAACAACGAGAATGAGTCGCTCTTGGTTCGAGATATTGACGTCGACTTGTTTTGATCCACCTGTCATCAGGCCACTGTCAAAGAGGGCTGTTTTGCGGTCGAATTGCTCTGGAAGTTTTTCTTCCGAGTCAACTTGTCCCGCGGCGAGAATTATTTGATCGAGCGCGTCCAGAAATTGTTCCGCAGATAGTCGCCGGACGACCGGACCCTCGAAGACATAATTATCTTCGTCCGCTTCGAGTGGTGCCGAAGGTCGTTGATAGGCCTTTGATGTGAGGATTAAACGTATCGTGTGCTTTAAATCGTAGCCGTGATTGACAAGGTCGACAGCGAGCCAGTCCAGTAAGTCTTGGTTCCAGGCAGGGTTGTCCATCTCGTCAACCGGTTCGATAAGACCACGTCCTAAGAAAATTGCCCAAAGTCGATTAACTGCGGTGCGGGCGAGTCGTCCATTTTTCGAAGAGGTGATGATTTTCGACAGTTGTTTGATCCGATCCGTCCGCGATGCAGTAGGATCGATTTCACCAAGCTGAGGATAAAGAAATGCGGGTGCAGCCTGTTGTCCGACCGGCTTATTACAGCGATGAACTTCCATGGGATTTTCAGAGAAAATCGAGGCGAGCGCGTAGGTCTGTTCGAGTGTCCATTCGTTGATGAACGAATCGTGACACGAGGCGCATTTGATGTTCAAGCCAAGGAAAACCTGAGCAACGTTTTGTGCCGCCTGCATCTCGGTGACTTGCGAAGCGTTCACGGTGCCACGCCAGGCGATTCCTTTGATGAATCCGTCCGAACCGTCAACTGGATTAATCAACTCACGCACGAATTGGTCGTACGGTTTGTTTTCCATCAATGACTTTGTCAGCCAGCTTGTTATCGGCTTTCCGCCTCCACCGTGATATTGCCGCGTGTAACTGTTGCGGAGGCAATCGCTCCAGAAGGTAAGCCAGTGTTGACTGTAGTTTTGTTTGTCTTCTAGCAGATCGGTGACTAGCTTGGAGCGTTTATCTGATCGTGGGTCGGCTTGAAAGACTTCGAATTCCTCGGGCGTGGGCAGTAAACCAATCGTATCTAGAAAAGCTCGACGTGCGAAAACCGCATCGCTGACCGTCATCTCTGGATTGATTTGGTGCTTCGCGTAATACGGAGCCATAAAGCGATCGATCGGATTGAGCTCTTGATTGGTAGGGAGGATAACTTCGCGGGGCGCCATCGGGGCATTACGGAATTTCGCAAACGTGAAGCCTTTCTCCCACTTCACGCCTTGGTCAATCCAAGCTCGCAGAAGAGCAATCTCGTTCAGAGTGAGCGGTTTACCCTTGAGAGGCATTCGTAGATCAGCGTCATTGGTCAGCAGGTACTCAAAAAGAAGACTCTCGGCACTATTACCCGAAACGACTGCGGGTCCACTATCGCCACCCCCCAGGAAAGTATGGATGTGATCGATGTTGAATCCGCCTTTTCGTTTCCCATTGGCGTGGCAGCTGGTGCAACTGCGTTTGAGAATTGGCTTGATATCGTCAGCGAAATTGATCACTTTTTTGGCCGCAGGTGGTAATGTTCGTGACTCTGTCTCGTCGCCGCGAGTCGACGGTGACACCGCAAAGAGGCTTGTCAGCACGACTAGCTTTGCCCCGAGCAATGAATAACGGTTTTGGCGAACGAACTGCATGCGTTTTTTCCAGTTGGAATGTGGGATCATTCCATATCAAAGGTTGAGAGTCGTTTTCTTCTGGGCGGGGGATTGTCTCAGCCAGCCTGTTTTTCTTTGAATTGAGCCACAGGCAATGACCCGTTGGAGCTGGGCTGCGATTCACGTGAGTGGGGCGATCGATGTTTTTGCGATCCGAGTAGCCGCGATTTTCCGGACGTTATTTTACCTGAACATCAAAATGCCGTGTTGCACAAATCGAATGCTGCCACAAAATTCGCAGCTGAAATTTTGGTGATCGAGGCTAAGTTTTATGATCCCTGTGACACGATCCCCCCGAAATTATCGAGTTTAACGACGCCTGATTCGTTCGTAGGAAAAACGCTTTGTCCGACCGCTACCACTTGGCAACGGTTGCTACCAGATTGCCGTCAGATCGAAGGAGGCTGGCGGATCCGAGATTTTTTCCGGAACGGGTGCTCTCTTTTCCTCTTTCGCGTGCTGCCTGTTTGCTGAGATGAAAGCGGTGAATCGCATGAGACCCCTCCTTTTGCACCCGTGTCGATACGGGTTTTGAGGAGGTGGAAGCCGCTTGCCGGAGAGTCGGCGGAGAAATCGGGGCGATCAAGATTGGCCGAAAGAGTGATTGAAGCCAGCTGAGGGCAGGCACGGTTGGCTCTTGCCCCCATCCACCACCGATGGGATGGGGGCCTGCTGATTGTTGACCAGCTTATTTGGCTTTCTTAAGAATGATTTCCGGTTCTTGCGGTTGAGGCACACCATTGAGCGTTCGATCGAGAATCGCATGGCGGAAAATTCCAGGTTTTGAAAGGTCGATCAAGCACTTTTCCTGCAACACACCGGTTGGAGTATGTCCTTCTCTTTCCCACAGGAAGACGTTGTTCTGAGCCGAAATGATTTTTCCGGACATCTGAACCCCGGTGGATGTGTGGTAGTTGACAACAATGTCTCCGGTGTAGGCGTCATAGCTGGTCGCTCCGTAGCCTTCCAAGAGATCCGATTTCCAGTTCCAGACAATCATTGTCCCATCTTCTGAATATTGCACGGGATGAGAAATCACTTGCGTGTGTGCCGGAAAACCGTAAGCCGCATTGGCTGGCTGTTCGACAGTGCCTTCCCAGGTGCCGATCATGCTTTCCAATTGCTTTAGCTTTCTTCTGGCAAGATCCTTGTAGGACGCTTGTGCGTCTTTCGTGCTGATTCTGCGAAACTTTCGCTTGTTGCCGTGGTCGAGATCTCCCATGATTTCGTTCCAGAAGAATTCGTCGGGCTGAAAAACATAACGCAGTTTGTTTTCGGACCAATCACTCCAAGTCGATGTTTTCAGGTCCATGCTTCTGTTTTGTTCGCCGACGAATTTCAACACTTTTCCGACGACAGGTTCGACGGAAAAGCGAAGCTCCCATTTGTTTACTACTTTTCCATCAACGCTTGATGTGATGGTCTCGACGTAGTGGTAAGGTTTGTCTCGAGGCACAATCTTTTTGGTCATCGCGTACACCTTGCCTTCGGGGGTGATTTGTTCGCGTAACCAAGTACCGGGGACAAATTTTGCGCCTGCGACCTTTGCATCGCTGGCTAAATGGTGGTCTGCCGAGACGTCCGTGTGGCAGCTCGCGAAAATGGTCATGGCGAGCAGAGTGGTGGTGTAAGTTCTCATTGTGCTGATGGAATCCTTGAAAATAGATGTTGTGAGACGCGGTAACGCGAAAAACGGTTTTTACACCCTCTGCCATGCATGGCCGTCGGGTGAATACGGAGTATTTGATCTTTGCTCGGAGTAAAACCTGGGAGGCAAACGACCAGGTTGTGTTCTTTTGTCCATCCTGTCACTTTGAATCTTGCGCTGAATCTTGCGCTGAATCTTGCGCTAAATCTTGCGCTAAATCTTGCGGATCAAGATGTGGATCGGTGGATCGCAGAAACAATGCATTCCGCCAGAGGATCTCTGGCGGAAGAAGGGCAGGAAGTTATTTGGCACGGGTCCAGATTTCCTGGAAATCTCCGTCGTAGAATTCTTTCATTCCTTCTGGGAGTTCGTCGTGTTTGCCGCTGTGAATGAGTTGGTTGCCACTCAATTCTGTGCTTACTTTCCAGTTTCCGTTCAATTTGTCGGCATTGTTTAGTTGGAAGTCGATGTGTTCGATGTAGTTGTCACCATCAAACGTGTACGAACCACCCAACGACTCCATCACTTGATTGGTTTTAGGATTGACGACGACCCAGTTCCAGAAGTTGTCGATTTTGATCTTGGTGCTGATGTTCCCGTTGGGGAATTCTATTTGCCAGACACCCTCGATGGCCTCGAAGGCACTGTCGTTCGGTTGCATTCGAACCCAAGTTTCATCTAGATCTTCATTTTTTCCAGAACCTTTGATGCCAAGTTGGTGGAACGAACCATCATTCGATTCGATGTTGTAGGTTGTTGAACTCGGTAGATTCGGAAGCCATTCTTCGTTCGACGCATAGGCCGCTTGTTCCCTTATCGTTGAGCCATCAAATCGTGCTGGTCCGCCGTGGATGCTTTTGATCTCTCCATCTTCGACTCGGATCACTCGACGAACGCCATCGCAGATGATCTTGAAAACGCCGTTGCTGAAATCTTTCGGCATCGTAAACTCGTCAGTGGGCTCAAAGTTCTTCGCATAGACACCATCGATTTCGTCACCGCGGTCTTGGGTGGTGTCCAGCAATTGCCAAAGCTCTCTCTTGTGAAGTTGCTTGGTCGCGCCCATGCGGCTGATGATGTGCTGTCGTTGATCGTCCGTCAGTTCCGGAATCGATTTGAGGTTTGAACCGTGGCCGGCTGCCACGTCACTTAGGGTGTGGAAGACATCGTGGGTCTGGAAGTGGTAGTCATTGGCGGCATTGGCCGGAAACATTTTTCTACCGATGTACCAGGATTCGATCCTACCTTGATCAATGCTGTTCTGAGCTGCTGGGCGGAAATAGTTTTTTCGCAGTGACAGAAATTCCCCGCCCAAGCCATTCGGTACTTTCCAGAAGAAAACATTGTTGACATTGTTCCGATGGAAGTTGCTAGGAATGGACCCGCTGTCAACGAGGATCGCGCTGTTGACGATCTGACGCAGTTCGCCCGTTCGCTTAGCTAAAGGATGTCCCTCCGGATGAGCAGCTTGCCATTCTTGAGCGCCTGGGCTTGAATTGATTGAGCCAAAATCGCTGTAGATCTGCCCCGTTACGTAATCGTATTCGGAGTCAGTGCCGAAAGGAGAAATCACCTTGAAAAAAAACCAGTCTACAAGCTTTCCGTTCTTCTTGCGTTCAACGTGAACCGGTTTCCAGACATTCGATTCCAGTTGCTCGTAATCCGAACGATTCTCGGGATTGACTTTCATGAAATGCTGAACCCAATAAAGTCGGGGAGCATCCGTTTGGGCGAAACTGGTCGACAGCGTGCCGAATAAAACGGCCAAAGTTATCACGAAGCATAGGGAGCGCTTCATCGTTTTTTCCTTGAAAAAGAGGGGCCATGCAAACTGGAATCATGTAAAGTTCGCATCTTGCTTTATTGGGATGCCTTCAACGGGCATTCGAACCGATATCCGTTACTGTCATTAAGAAAATGGTGGGAGCCGCAAGGGATTTACGGATTGGAGTGCAGAGTTTTCGTCCGGACGAAAACAGGAATGCCAATTGGGAACCCATTCCACCGTCTAGTGCGACAACGGCTGAACAATTACCCAAAGCAAAGCTGAAAGAATTTTCTTCTTGTCGCCTCTTTCCATAAAGTCAATCCATGCAAGCTTTTACTGGTGAAAGAGTGAGCAGTGGGCAAAAGCGTTTTTCGACTTGAAGCAATGTTTTTGCAGCCAAAGTGTGCCCGGACGAGGATGGTTAGGGCGTGCGAATTAAAAAAAGATCAGCCAGTTTCGATCTGCGTTTTCCGCCAGGTCGAATCGTGTAATCCCTCTGCGATGATGAACGGCATGGGAAACGGCCCCGATAACAGGATGATTTCAGACAGTCATCTCTCGATTTGTTGGAATCGGATCAGACGTATCAGGGTCGGGCAGGCAGTCCGTCTCAGTTTTAGGCCTTACCGGATCGAAAATTCGAAGGCGAAGTCATCAAAATTCATCGTGCGGCTGAGCCGACATCCTACCTGGAAGGGAACATCAAGAAGTACAAAGGTAATGATACCCGTCGAGCCGCCGTCAACTGAATTAAGGAATGGCATGATGGCACTCATCGAGATTTTTTGAAGACCGCTGCGGCGGGCGAGCATTTCTATCGCGTGTGAACTGGCGATCGTGCCATTTAGGCAACGTTTTTTCGCAATGTTTACAGCGTGTTTTACCCCAACGGTGACCTAGGCCGATGGTCGGCGTGTTGTGACTGTCGTTAAGCTAGCGATAACGATAACGAGGAAAAGCGAAACGACCAGGGTCTTCCAGAGAGGAATCCTGAGCTGCGAATCGAAATCGAGATCGAGTACAAGTGGGGCATTCTCGGCAACTTGAACGCTACGACTGAAGGCGTAAACGGTTCCCTCTTCGGGTAGGCTGATCAGCATGGCCTGAGGGGCTGGGTCGGTGGTGTGTTGATGTTGAACCAGACGTCCCGCAATTTGTTGCAGAATCGCATTGTCTTCGGACGTATTGCCTCGCAGTAATTGACTAAGCTCCTGAGGGCGGAAGTTTAATTGGTTTTGTTGCAGAATCGGATTGTCGGCAGCAGCTTGCCGTAACTGCTGGTTGTCTGCAATGGCTGTATCGTTCTTGTTGTTGTCCAGGTAGAGTCGCTGCCGGCGCGTGTTGAGTCCGACAATTGCCTGTTGCGTTTGTAGGTTTTCTAATTGTACGCGGGCATCTTCATTGGACGCTGCGTCGAGCGCGTATTGGTTGGCTACGCTGTTGAGTGCCCAGCGAGCTTTGGTTTGTTCGCCTGCTTGAAGGAGATCGTTGGCTTGCTCCAGGAGTTGAGCGGCTTGCTGGGCTTGGACCTCTCGCTTTCCGCTGATCTTCGAGAGATAACTATCAACGTCGTAAGTTGCCTGATTCAGTTGACGAACGAGTTCGAGGTTTCCGTCATGATCAGTTAATTCAAATCCATGGGGCGCTACGACATTCCATTCGATGTTTTCCAGAGGTACGTTAAGATTTGGGCTGAGCAATCTCAGCTTATTCAAACGCTTGCCGGGCACCGAATAAACAAAACGTACTTTGGCAGTCCGATCATCGATACCCGGCAAAATGTAGAACTGCCACTCGTTCGTTTCACCGGATTGGCGGATCGAATGGACGCTTTCGCCGTTTACAAAAATGCTGAATAGTTCGCCGTTGGCTGGTAGACCGACAATTAAGCTACTGCGTTGGATCACTTCCATGGTTACATCGACTGCCGTCAGTTGATCGCCGCTTGGCGAAAGCACGGTGGTCAATGAGCCCTTAGCGACCCGTAGTTTGAGGGCATCTGCGAGAGAATGACGCTTGGCTTGGACTTGAAGCGTATTTTCAGGGTCTAAAGCTCGTAGAGCGAGTGCTGGTGCATTGCGATTGCCTGCGTCACGCAGTTTTTGCGGAAAGGTGTTCCAATCGGCTCGTTGCCATCCTTGCGAGAGAGGAGAGTGCTCGATTTCCAGGCGTCCGCCCGCGCGGACGCTGAAATAGTAGGAAAGTTGTCGAGCTTGAGGGAACGTTGCTGGGTTCAGTGTTTCATTTTCATTCGCCCGATCGCCACGTCGTTCATATTCGATGCGGAAATCAATTCCTCCCACGACTCGTCGCTTGAATTGCACTTCCCAAATGTTGGATTCAGGATCCGTTCTCACGAAATCGCTAATCGTTTCTCCGCTGGCTCGAACTGTCTTGATTTCGTCTTCATTGGTGATCGGCAGATTGACCCGTAATGTCCGAATCGAAGCGTTCTGAACATTGAAGTGTGCAAGCAGAGTCGATCGCGTTTGTCCTTCTCGCAGTGTGATGTCATGCAATACCTGACCGGTGAGCCAAGGTTCCAGTTTTTCGATGCCGAGCAACAGCTTCCAATTGCCCTGAAGGAGTCGGAACGCTAAGGCGCCTCGGGCTGTTCCGCCTAACGTTCGTGGATCGGTCTCGGACACATTCTGCCGTGATACGGTGCGCAAACGGATGCCCGTCGTTGGCCTAACGACCAACTCGCCAATTTGACGTGTTGCTTCCTTTAATTCGAAACGAGGTATGACCCAGTCGCCGAGTTGTGTCGGTGCGGAACCGGTGAGCGTGATTGAGAAGTCTTGGGTACCCATCGTTTTTCCATTGAGGTGGAGGATGATTTGACGTTGGTTCCCTTCGGTTAATTCCGACCAATGGTGCAGCGCGCTTCCGGTTAGAGACTCCACTTCCAGGCCCTGCGGTAAAGGGAAACTCAGTTGAAACAGGCCTGCTCGTGCGATCTCGGCGGTGAAGTTGATGCCCAATACAACTCGTTCATCACCCAACGAAAGAACTTGTTTACTGACAACACGGACTTCTGAATCAACGGGCGCGACACGTAAAGCCAGTTGCCCTCCCTCGGCGCCATAGCGGTAGACACGATGCAGCACGATACGTTCGTTGGGAACCAAGCTGCTGTCGAAGTCTCCCAGGTTCACCGCAGACATGTCGGTCGGTGTGGATTTTTCTGGTTGGGCATCGGGGCCGAATGCAATTGCAACTAAACCAACTTCTCCACTGGCGTCAGCGACTCGGAGCGGTGCGAGCACGACATCTGCAGGGAGTGGGCTAAGCCCACGTTGCGTATGGATCATCACATCGAAGGCTTGGGACTGACTTGGTTCGATTTCAAGTTTTAAGCCTCCGCTATCGGCATCGAACTGCCAAGAACCGACTGGGCCAGTTACTTCACTGACCGTTATGCCTGCTGGTACCTGTACGTTCAATTCATCAACTTCCCCTTGGGAGGTGCGGATCTGAAGCTTATGTTTTCCATCGATTACACCGGGACTCGGTATATAGAGGTTGGATGCTTCGACGAAGAACTGCCTTGCTTCCGTTGTCACATCGCGGGCTTGGGGCTTAAGTGATAGGGTTGCCTGGCCGGGACGAAGGAGCAGATTCGCCCGAGTTTCCTTGGAATCGGAGATATCGAGCGGTTCGATACGTATGGCGGTTGGGCTGAACACTTCCCAGTTCGCTTCGTCATACGTGATGGTGATCTGCTGAACGGCTGCTGTGCCGGTGAGGACAGGAATACCCTTGATCGGGTCAATTGCCTCCAGCTGAAATTCAAAGGTTGCTTGGTAGTCGGTTACCTCAGGTGTCGTGTCAGTCTCTTCCGGCGACGAGGCTGTATTTTCGACAACTGGAATGCTGATGATATACGTTAGCCCTTCGCCGGGAATGTTTCTCTTGTTGAGCCGTAAGCCTTGCGTTTCAAAGCGTGTCAGGATTGCCGGCGCTTTTAAAAGTAAAAAGCGATCGCCAGGTTGTCCGGAGAGTTTGATTGTGCCGTTTGCTGTGAGACGCGCATCTCGATGAGTCAGTTGCCACTGCTGAGTGATTGCATTGGCGGCTTCGAAGCCCTCGGGAACCGACGCTCGGCAAGCTGCGGAGGAGGCGAGAAAGGAGAGGACTACCAAAAGGATGGTTGCGGTGGCCGGTCCCGCTCCAGCCTCCTGCGCTTCTGGGGTTGCCGTCTTTTTCGCTCGACGTCGCTCCGCGAGATTTCGGAACCAATCGGGAATGCCTCGTAACCAAGTCCAGGCGGGAGGAATGAACGCAAGGCTGAGAATGGCCAGAGCAAGCATCGTAAAAAACAACGGTGCTCCGTCGCCTTGAAATAGAATACCGAGAGCGATCAGGAGGAGGCCGACGCCGCGGAGCAGGATTCGTTGGTCTCCGCTTCTGGTCTTAAAGAACGAATAGATGACGGCAGCGAGACCTGCGAGAAGGGCAGTAAGACCGACTCCCGAAAGGTTGACTCGCCATAATGAAATATTCTTTGCTTGAAATTCAACGAGTTCGCCGGCCGGCAGAATCGGCAGGCTGACCTGCAGCGGTGCGGGCAGTGCTGTGTCGGACAGCGCCATCGTTGCGGTGGAAAAACAGACAAAAACTGCGAGCGCCAGGCCAGCAAGTCCCAATAGACGGAGCGCGCCTTTTTTGCGACAAGCCCAGATCCCCAACCCATTTAGCAGACCGATGGAGATCAGCGGTACCATCCCCTGATTCGTGACCCAATCAAAACCGGATGGCCTTAATACCGGAACCTGAGGTTCGACGGTTCCGCCTTGGGGAATCAAAACTCGTTGTTCATCGCCCTGGATATTCCATTGTGTCTTTAGGATGGGTGCGTCCACGACGGGCAAACTCAGTTCCGGCGAAGACTCTCTGACGCTTGGCTTTCCCAGTCGCAGATTGACTTCTACGGGAAGATTCGGATCCGTGTTACCGGGCAACGGAATTAATGTGGCATGGTCAGTTTGGCGCGCGGTGACAGGCTGCCCATTGACAGAAATTTCCCAAAGACGGACAGGCTCAGCCGGCAACTGGATGCGAAGTGTACGTCGCCCACGGGATTTCACGTAATAGAGCACGTCGGTGACAAGTTCACCGTCCTGAGAAACACGCGTTGTCGCTTCCGAGAACTCAACGAGTTGAGTCACGAGGCTACCTGGCTGAAACCAATTCACTTTTAAATGAAGATCAAAGGGACGTTCTGTATATTGCCAGGTTCCCAAAGAGGGTGCGGTGCTGAGCAAGCGAAACTCAGCCGGTAACTCGAGTGGGTCTAACTTGAGCATGTCTTTCGACATGGACGTGGTGGTAATTTCCACTTGCATGGGACTGACTACCTGGATGTAACCACGTTCCCCTTGGACTCCGATAGGAGCGATCTTTCCAGCTTGGAAGGTGCTGTTGGTTTCATCAGGCTTTTCCTCAAAGGTTACCAATAACGTATACGGGCCCATCACGGGTTGATGGAGAGAAACGATCAACGTGTCGCCGTCTCGGCGCCAAGTGCGAACATTCTGGCCATCAACCATCACATTTCCCAGTGTTGCAGGAACCGCGATGTTCCACTCTGAGACAGGTGCGCCCGTGACGAAATAGTTAATCAGTGCGCTACCGTAGACAGTTTCTTGGTTGAGAGAATAGAGATGGAAAACATCGGACTGAATGCTGCGATCAAGCAATTCAATCTGCAGGGTGGCTGACCAACCAGGTTCGCGAATTCGGAAGGCTTGTTGCAGATTGGCCGCCGGTTTGGGGAAGTAAGAGAGTGGCTTTTCAACCAACAGGTTCGTCTCGACGACTGCGATTCGGAAACCCGGTGCACCGATGATCCCAATGTCGCCACGTATCGATTTCGCACCTGGATGATCAATGCGTGGAAGGCGCCAATCCTCTTCGGTCGCGGGCTGGTTTTTTTCTAAATGCAACTGGACTAATTGTCGCCCCAAAATGGCCTGAGAAAATGTCACCTTCAAATTGCGATGACTGTCTGTGACTTCACTCGCCGAAATGTAGTCCGCCACGCTAGCGCCGGTGACCGAGACCACTGAATAATCCGAGGGTATGAGAAAATCCCACTCCCGAATTGGAGCTTCTCGAACGTCCAATTCGATATCTGCTTGAATCACGCGATCCGTTTCGGCTAACTCGTACAGCACTAGCTCAGCGACGTTCACCTCGGCCTGAATGCGATCGGCAGCGAGGGTGAACTGGTACTCCGTAGCAGGAAAGCGATAAACAAAGGTTTGGCGAGCCTGAATGGCATTTCCCGGAAACTGATCTGGGGCCAGTTGCGTGAGACCTACCAGTCCGGTCGGTTCGAGACGTACTGATCCCAGGTTGCTGAGTCTCAGGTAACCGGAGTGGCGGACGGCCCCAACCGGAGACAATCGCAATCCGTCGACTCGTACTGGAAATGCGCCGAGAGGGGTCTGACTGTGCACTTTGATTTGGCCGGATCCGTTAATTGGCTGGCTGAGTGTGATGTCCAATTGGCGATCCGCTTCTTGGGCACTGACTTTCCACGCGACGACGTTACTGCCTTGTACATCAAGTATTTCTCCAGGTCCTTGCAAAAGAATGCGAAGCGATTTTAAATCGCCCTGCAGGACTTGATAATTGATTTGGTGATCCTGACGCAGCAAACCAGCGCCAACTCTTGCCTCAATCTGTCCCGTCGTGGTGAAAAAAAGCTTTCCTTCTCCTGCTTTGCGTGCCGTTTTCCACTGTAAACGGGCGCGACCTGTTGCCGGTAAAAAACCTTTCCAGTCAGCGTCATTTCGCACAGGTACGACGGATTGTTGGTCGCGGTGGAACTCGAGATCCGAACGGAGTCCGCTGAGCGTCAATGGAACCACACCACTGGCGGCAATCGTGAAATCCATGCGATGCGAGTTGGCCTGAGGTGATTCCAGCGTAGCGATGAAGTTGAGCGTGATCGGAAATGTGCCTGCCTGAGGAAATACCAGTTGGTAGGCAGTCATTTTGTTCGATTTTGAAAGCCGAAGGCGATAGTTGCTGTCGGTGGGGAGTTGGCTGAGAGCCGCATTGCCAGACAGGATCGTGATGTTGGTGTTGGGCTCGCTGACGTGTGCGGTGCTGACGAGTTCAAAACTGATTGACCGGAGATCTTCATTCATCGTGCCGCTAAGTCTCGTGTTTATTAGCTCAACGGGAGGGGGCGAAGAACCGTCACGGTTGAGCGAGAGCCTGATTCGACCACCGGTCGAGCTATAAAAACGTTCGAGGGGACTCTCAGGACTCTCGGCTTGTTTCGGATCGAGCGGTGAAAAACCGTTGACCGCTGTGATCACACCTTGAATACCGGGCGCATCGTGAATGCTTACCATCGATTGGAAGCCGACTGATTTCCCAGGAGTCAAATGTGTCAAATCGATGGCGGTGGGAAGCTGGAGTTTGGCGGAACGGACGGTAATCGTCACTTTTTGCTCGTTGACGACCTGTTCGAGATGCAGGTCAAGAAAACGTTCAGATCCTTGTCGTCGCACGGCCCAAGACTGTAGATTCTCGCCTTTCACCTCGCTAACGGGCCCTTCTCCACGCAAGCCGAAGCTCAGTGTCTTGGCTTCGCCCTGAATCACTTTGATTGCCAATTCAATACTTTGTTCGATTCGTTCCGGGCCGATTTGCACCTTGGCATCCGCTCGAGCTGTGTAAAACAGCGGGGGCTTGGGGCGGTTGTCGGCCGTCTCGACGATGATCGTTGCTCTCCCATCACCGCTGAGCGACGTACGATTTTCGGGCTGGTTGGAACTCTCTTGGCCCTGGCAAAGAACGACTCCTAGGTTTGCCCAGGACAACAGTAAGAGCAGGGGCAGGGTTGTGGAAACGGAAAGTCGTTTTGTTAACGTTTGCAAGATTGTCGTGACCATCAGTGAAGATTCCTCTGAATTCGCGTGTTCCTATTTTCCACTCATCTGTCGAGCTTGTTGAATCATTTGCTGCAGTTGTTGCAGTCGCTTTGCATCACGATATCGCGTCGGTAAACCGGCCAGCACGTCGGATAACGCCTTCAGTTCGACGGTTTCTCCCAACGCTGTGCCTTTTAGTTTTGCCGCTAACAGGGCAGCAGAACCTGCGATACGCAAGGCCGGGTTGGCCCGATCAAAACGTGGAGCGTTAGCGTCGTACGGAATTGGCCAGCGGTTTTCAATCATCTGTCCCGTCGACAAGTCGCGAAATCGCACCGACACTGAACCGACGTCACCTTCGCCATCTGCTTTCGGTTCAAATTGATAAATGGCTACTCCGGCTTCAGCGGCAGCCATTTCGGCTGCATCGACGTTGTCGTCGTGAAAGTCTTCTTGTTGCAGCCGGTGTTTTTCAAATCCGAGTAGCTTGTAGTGGCCTACCCGTTGGGGATTGAATTCAATTTGTACTTTCACATTTTGGGCTGCGGGACGCAGCGCGCCGGCAATTTGACGTGCGAAACCTGCATCGGCTGCTTCGAGGGAATCGAGCAAATAATAACGTCCGTCACTCCGACGCGTGAGGGCCTCGAGAATTTCGTCGTTCAGCCCCTCGGCGCTGATACCGGCCGCATCAAACGCAATTCCCTGATCGCGCATTCTCGCAAGCATCTGAGACAAACTATCGGGATTGGCATCGCCCAAATTGACCGCACCGTCCGTGAGTAAAACGATACGATTTTGCGCCCCTTCGAGCCGTTGTTCTAAGGCTTTTTCGAAGGCTAATGCTAACGCGGCTTCGATATTCGTACCGCCTTCGCTAGGTAAGTCTTGGATCAGTTGCAGCAATTGTTGAGACTCAGTTCCACTCACTTTGTCGGCTAATAACCGCGGTTGCCGTGCAAAGCTGATCAGTGTGACTTGATCGATCGGTTTGAGTTGCTGAGCGAGTAAAGCGAATGCACGACGCACCGTTTGACGGCGATCGAGTCGTTCCATCGATCCTGAATTGTCTAAGAGCAATGTCAACCGGAGGGGCGTGTCATTCGATCGACCCTCAGCCGCTGTCTTCATCGAAATCCGCAATAAATTGCGTTGTTGAAGAAAAGGATGGATTGATTGTTCCACGCAACAGCTGACTTTTTCACTGCGGCCGGGAGTTGGATCGCCATAATCAAATGCGTTGACAAATTCTTCAATACGAACTGTTTCCGCCGCTGGCCACTCTCCACGAGCAAGTGCTGACTGTGCTAGTTTGAAAGAAACATCACTCACATGCAGAGAAAATGTAGAAAAGGCTTCTTGTTCAGTGTTTTTTTCGTTGAGGCCCTCGTCAGCCTGTTGGATTTGGCGGAATTCGTTCCGCCTGTTCGTGACTTCTGGTTGTTGTGAAAGCCCATCGAAACCACCGATGTTCTTGTCGAGCTCTACCAGCTGACTTGATTCGAGCCCCAAATGATTTTGCTGCGCAGAGTTGAGCGATAGATCGGCTCCGTTTGCCGTTTCCGGTTGTTTGCGCTTGTTCGCTAACCCAGTCTTCGCCGAACGGGTCTGTGATTGTGAGGGTTGCGTTGCTGGGGTATTGCGGCGGTTGCTGAGGCGACCCTCTTTTCGCCCAGCGCCAGATTCTTTGGTGCGCTGCTTGAAATCTAGGTTGCCGCTGGGGTCAGGTGAACGAATGAATGGACTTCCCGAGTCAGATAATTGGCTGGCGGGTTCGTCGATTTGTCCTCGCTCGAATAATGTTCTGGAGGATGGAGTTAGCGGGGGAGCGGCCGGTTGGTTTACCAATGGCCGAGCTTCCGTTTCTTCCGTGTCAGTCTCGTTGGTACTAGGTGAATCTTCTGCCGCTGAGTAACGCTCTCCTGATTGCCGTAAGTCGAAGGCGGGCGCGGATTCGCCCCGTTTTACTGCTTCTTGATTCCTTGCTCGTTTCAGTAAATCGAGTCGATCCGTTGCTTTTCCCGAAGTAGCTGCTGCTGCTGGTCGGAAAGGTTTCGATTCGTTGGGTGGTTCGGCGGATTGAGGTTGTTGTTCCTTGCTTTGCGACGCCCCACCTCTACCGAAAAATCGATTCTCGCTTTCCACCCTTTTCTCTTGGGATTGTGATTCGGTGAATCGATCACGGCTTCTGCTCGAGTTGCTTGATGCTCGTTTTTTAACTCTGTTTGAACCGGGGTTAGCAGTTTGCCTCGCTGAAGAATGGAGGTGGCCTATTTCGGAGTTTTCAGCTGCTTCTTTTGAGTTGAAATATCGAGCCGTTCCGATAGCTCTTGGTTGTTCGGAAGGTTTCCGTGCGTCAGCTTCCGGCGATCCTTCGAACCAGCTTGAAGAATCTTTGCCGCTCTGGTTGCTATGCTCCTGGTTTGCATTAGGTGATTTCGAGGGAGTCATCGCCAAAGAAGGCATTTCGCCATCAGAGGGAGTAATGGCGGAATCCGAGGTGGAGAGGGCGGTTTGCAAAGCCGGTCGGATCGAAAAAAAAGTCAGCGTGATGAGGATGCCGGGGATCGTGATGTAACAAACCATTGCAGCAATTCGTTGTAAACTCCAAGTCGATGTGGGCGAGCTGCTGGTTGGTTGCTTGGGCTGTCGGTGGACGGTTGGTTCTGCCTCCGGTTGGGTCTCATTGTCAGCTGCTAATGCTAAGATTGAGGTTCGTTTGTCCGCAGACAATTTCCAGGCAGAATCATCTGCAAGCGATTTGTTGGGCTCAAGATCGCCCAGTAATCCATGGACACGTTGAATCCGTTCCTGAAAGTTGGCGAGCTCCGGACGCTCCTGAATGAGTTGGTTCAGCGTCTCTCGTTCGAAGTCGGATGCTTCCCCTAAGACGCGAGCGACGATGCGAGCTTCGAGTTCTGGATCGGTTTGCGGATTGTGCGTTTCTTCTTTCATGATCTACCGTCGATTCCGAGTGAACGCAAATTTTCTGCCAACTTTTTCAAAATGTGATGGAGACGATAGCCAACATTACTGACGCTTAAACCAGTTTGGACGCTGATCTCTCGATACTTAAGCTGGTCGAAATATTTCAGCTTGATGAGCCTTTGATCCGTCTCGTTGAGCTTCTCCACTAGTTGTCTCAATGCGTCAGCCGTTTCTCGTCGCAACAGCGTTGCATCGGGCGACTCTTCTTGAGCGGTTTGCAGCTGTTCCTCGCATGATTCGCTATTGATAACTTCCCGTTGATTGTCGCGACCATAGTTGTAGGCTCGGTTGCGAACGCTGCGGAAAAGCCAGGCTCTGGGAGCCTCGACATCGTCCCAACGAGCATGCAGCTGAAGGAAAACCTCCTGCACGATCTCCTCAGCAACCGTGCGCCGCCCAACCAGCGAATAGGCATATCGCAACAGGGGAGTTTCTTCCGTTTCAAACAAAGTCCGCAAGCTGGGCTTACTCACAGCCTGAGTTTCGGACGGATTGACTCGGGGTAACTGTTTCAACATCAAACTCGGTTCGCTATGCCTGGCAACTGGAAGTCAGGGCCAACCCACTTGCTACAAGGCAGAAGACCCGTCATCGCTTCGTTTCTTAGGCCGTTTCTGGATTTTTTTGGGCAGCCTCGTGGAACGCTCTAAAACTGGATGGAAAAGTCAGCATCGGCCGGTTTGTCCCCCGCTGCAAACGCACTCCTGGCCGGGGTCTGTCGGGCCAATTTGCCTTCTAACCCGCCTAATCGACTGATTTCTCGAATAATTGGGTCGCTGAAATTCCGCCAGAACCGACTCTTTGACGTACCCGACGGGCTACCCGTTCCGGAAATGCTGTGGTTTTGCGTAGAAAAATAAGAATGCCTAGGTTTGGCAGGTGAAACGAGGCAAGGAATGTCCGGTTAGGCGAGCTAACAAGCGTGAAAGAGATGCATTCGACGAGCCAATCGAATTGCGTTCGTCGTGGCGAAACGGGTGTGGTGATCGCCTTTCCTTCGCTCCGGCGGCAGCAAGTTCTGGTTATGTGGTTACTCCGCCGACTCGCGAAGCTTCCTCCTTGCAGAAAGAGTGCGAGCTTGCCGATGGGTCGCTTAAATTGTTAATTGACTCAGTCGATTACCAGCTTCATACTGCGACTGACGAAGCGAAACGGAAATGTTTCGGACCCTGAGTTTCGGCCGAGCTTTGGCTAACAAGAACCGAATTTCAAGAGGAAAGGTTATCGACAAGATGATGGGTAAATTAGTCGCGGGTCTTATGTGGGGCCTTCTCTTGACGCAGGTGGGCGTCGCATCGGATCCGCTTGAGATTCCCGATACGGACGCTGGTTTGACCGGTGCAGGGCCGTTACGACGCAGCGATTGGTTTCGAGGGGTGTGGCGACAGCGGCGCAAGTCTTGGTTGGACAAGACCGCCTCGCAACAGGGGTCGGTCGTTTTCTTGGGTGATTCAATTACGCAAGGCTGGGGAGATGACTTGCGCGGGGCATTCGGAAAACTAAAGGTTGCCAACCGCGGAATCAGCGGAGACACGAGCCGCGGCTTACTCGTGCGACTGCCAGAAGATGTTCTTGAACTTCGACCGCGAGCTGTTGTGCTGATGATCGGCGCCAACGATCTTGCCGAGAAGGCCTTGGGGGAAGTTGTCTTTGGCAATGTGAAGCTGATCGTTGAGGCCCTCAAACAGCACAATCCGAAGATGCCGATCCTGTTGTGTGAAACGTTTCCGTGCGCACCGGACGCTTACCGCCCTGTGAAAGAAATTCGTAAGATCAATTCGCTCTATGCGCAGACTTGGGGTGACGATCCTCAGGTCACGATTGTGAAAACTTACGACCTGTTTGCCCGAGCTGACGGCGCCTCGTTGCGTGAATTTTTACCCGATCACGTGCACCCGAATAGTGCTGGCTATGCCAGGTGGGCGGGCGTCTTACGTCCCATCTTCACGGAATTGCAATTCGGTGATACGACGCCGGATCCGCACGCCTGGATTCACTTTACTCGACACGACAAGCAAGTTGCACTCTACAACGGTTACTACATTTACTACACCGATCGCAGTCAACCGCTTGAATTCACGATCGACGTTCCGCCTCATCCGGATCACAAGCTGGCCTTTCAGTGGATTACCAAGCATGGTCCGATCCGATCGATGACCGTTGAATTGAATGGTCAGGAAAAAATTGTTCGCCACCCTTCGCGTGGTGATGGCAAACAAGCGTATTTTTGGGATGCACTACCGGTGACAGATTTTGGCATTCGGGAGAAGCAGACCAAGGGAAGTTATCGACTGCAGATCAGCTGTCCGGATGATGCCGAAGATGATGCGGTGCTCTCCGGCATCCGCTTAATCACTGATGATGCACAGTTGTCTCATTCCCAACTTTCTCAGCCCATTCATAAAGTGAATTTTGTGGCGCCCGGGTCGATGTCCGCAGCCGAGCGTGCAGCGACGCGAATTGATCGGAATGCGGCCAGGCGACGAGTTCACACAAGTTGGGTCGCCGAAACGGTGCTCAATCAACAGCAGATTGCGGCCGATCCATTTTTGGCCGCAGCCGCTCGCTTTGGCGAAACGGTGATCCGTCATGGACGAGACGTCTACGGTCCGACGACCACGCCGATGTTCGTACGTTACTTGCATCGAGAACAGCTAAAGGCACCCGCCTCGCTTGCCTCGATGCCACCTGCTCTCGGCGGAGCATCACGTCCGATTGTGCAGACGCAATTTGATCGCTCGCAAAATCTGTTGCGAACACTTGTGAGTCTCAGTCAGGCGACCGGCGATCCGAAATACGCGGACGCTGCCATGGAAGCGACAATCCATATGTTCGAGGAATACGCGATGCCACACAGTGGCTTAATCGTGTTTGGTAATCACATGACGATTGATTTGGTTGGTGATCGCTCCTACAGCGATGGCCGCTCCGGTGATATTTTTGAACTTGAGGACGTCTTTCCGTTCTACGACTTCTGGTACGACGTGGCGCCCGTGAAGACGGAACGATTTATTAAAGGTTGCTGGGAGGTCTACGTGCGTGATTGGAATATCATGCATTACAACCGTCATGCTGGTTTTAATAAGAACATCGACTTCCGTCAGACCTGGGAGCGTCCGCTGTTGGAGGTCAAAGATTTGCCCACCAAGATGGAGGTGCTTGGGTTCATTGATGTTGGACTCGACCTGGCCTTTGGTGGATATTCGCTAGGCTGTCTACAGCAGGAGCAGAAACCGCGGCAGTGGGGGAACCGCTACCTGAAGGTACTCGCTTACCACCGCGATCCGAAAACCAATGTCTGGCCGATGTTGCTTTACACGCCGTCGATTCGGCGACATCTGGAAGTTTATCGTGAAGCTTTTCCCGAGGCCAATGTGACCGAGCCTCGAGTGATTATTTCAAGCTGGATCTACAACATGCCGGTGTTTTTTCTCGGTGCGTTGGGGACGGTTGAACAGGCCGACAAATACGGCCACAAAGCCGAATTGAGCGAAGTTCATGGTCGGATCGATGATTGGATCCTCGGCTATATGGATGCGGCTTACGATCGAGAAAACCACACCATGCGGAGTATCATCCTGGATGGTACGGACGTCACGGATCACGTTTTTCAGCCCGGTAAGGTACTTCATGGTTGGGGGGCAAAAGCCGGAGATTCTTTTCGAGCAAACCCGCCATCTCCCGCATTTCTGACCGCCATCGCTCGCGCCTACCGGCTTGCCGATGATGAAACTCGCAAACGCTATTGGTCGCTACTGCGCGAATTGGTTCGAGGGGAGGGACTCGGAGAGCTTGGTGCGACACCGGACGATCCACCGGATTTTAAGCTGGATGGTGCGCCGGCGGAACCTCCGTACCTTTTTGCACTCGCCGATCTCTATCGGGTTCATCGTCGACCTGAAGATTTGGAGCTCATGGAGGCGTTGGGGCACAAGTTGATTGATCGTCGTCAGGATCCGAAGACTGGATTGTTCTCATTACCGCCCGATCGTCTGCAAACCATGCGGCATAATCAGCGAACGAAGGAACCCGGCGAGGGGCTCACGACCGGGCAAATTCTACGTGCGGAATTTGACTATGACCGGCCCAGGGTGGTCTCGTTGGATGTGATTGATCCTCTGGCCTTAATGGCGGTGCATGCTTGCCGCACAGGACAGTTCGAAAAGATTCCGCAATGGCTAAGTGGAGGTCGGTGGGGCACCAGCACGGGTTGTGGTCACACGGTCGATCTGAATCTTGAACGTTGGTTCGACCGAGAGAAGCAAGAAGCCTATTACGAACGGGAACGCGATTGGCTGGACCAGAAAGGCTACGTGATCGGCGAGGGGTGGTTCGCCGAATGAGTGCAGCGCCGTGAAGATCTGTGGCGCGAGAATGTCTCAACTTTATTGCGATGAATTGCTCACGGAACTCGCACGCGGATTAGACAAGTTCCGACAGGGGTTTCGCGTTGTCTTCGGTAAGATACTGAGGTCGTCCCGCAAGGTCGGGAAGGGTTGCCTGTTCCGGAGTGATACCGAGGTTATGGTAGAGCGTCGCATACAGTTCGCCGAAGGTGACAGGACGGGAGGCGACTTCGCCAGCGATCTTGTCCGTGCTGCCGATGACCTGACCCGTCTTCATGCCGCCACCGGCAAGCAATGCGCAGTTAACGTTCGGCCAGTGGTCACGTCCCGTTCTGGCGCTGATCTTGGGTGTACGACCAAATTCACCCATCACAACGACGCTACAGTCCTTGTCGAGACCGCGGTCATGCAGGTCTTCGACCAAAGCACTTAAGCACTGATCGAACGGGGGAAAGTCTTCTGCCTCGCGAAGGAAAATGGAGTTGTTGACACGGCCTTCGGTATTTCTACCACCATGCCAGTCCCATTTGCTGTAGTTAAGTGTCACAACACGAGCACCGGCTTCGATTAGCCTTCTCGCCATGAGTAAGCTTTGAGGTACACGCGGCGCACCATTGCTGTCCATGAAGACTGTCGGGTCTCCGGTACCGTACCGTTCGATAACGTCAGCCGGTTCCTGCGAAATATCGAGAGCATCGGCCATTCTGGACGAGGTCAATAATCCAAATGCTTGTTGGGTAAAGGCGTCCATCGCGCCCATTTCGTCGTTTGAGTCGAGATTGCGGCGAATGTTGTCAAAGCGACGCAGCAGTGATTTGCGATCTTCGAGACGTTTGACGCTCATGCCATTAAACAGCATGTCGTCACGAGTCTTTCCCATCAATGCCCGGAACGGCGAAGCGGCGGAGCCGAGAAAGCCTGGTCCCGGTTCGTTGTAAGGACCGTGCGAGCAGGTGTAACACAAGCTGACGAACGGTGGGACGCTTGGATCCACCGAGCCCTGTAGCTTCGCGACGGCGGAGCCGAACTGTGGCCAACCACCGGCTGGTGTGAGCCCTTTCGGGTGGTGCCCGTTGTACACTTGGATCGCATCGTGGTCAGCCTGATTACCGACGAGAGATCGCACAATTGCCAATTTGTCCATGATCTTGGCAAGGCGCGGGAGGGCTTCGCAAATCTGGACGCCTGTGACGTTGGTTGGGATTGGTTTCCATGGACCTGCGAATTCACTTGGTGCGTTCGGTTTCAGGTCAAACATGTCCTGGTGGGGGGGGCCACCGACCAGGTAAATCAGAATGACTGATTTGTGTGACGAACGAACCCCTGAAGCGGCTTCGGCGCGAAGCAAGCTCGGAAGCGTGAGGCCACCTAGGCTCAACGCACCCATTTGAAGGAAGCCGCGACGCGGCAACTGGAATGGATGTGAAATCGGCATGGGAGACTCCGGCGGTGGGCGTGGAGACGGTTTCAGCCCACTCAGTCTCGCTCAAATGCTTTCACCGGTCAACCGTTTTTGACCGGTTATTTGATCGTGCCCGCTGGAATCGTGATCCAGCGCATGCTTCATCAAGTTGGAAAGCAGTTGCCAAATGACTAGAACGATTTTTTGCGTCGTTGCCAGTAGGTTGCACTGATCCCGAAGATGCCGAGAAGTGACCAGACAGCGAGGGTTGTGGGCTCCGGAACTGCCGGCGGTTCGTCAGTACCGATAGCAAAACCCGCCCTAAATCCGCCGTCAAATACTCCTGTAAAACTAGTTCCGGTCGGCACATCAGAAACTTGACCGTATTCGTCACTTCCCCAGCCGACGATCGAGCCGTCACTTCGTAAGGCGTAAAAATTGTAATCGCCCCCCGCGATCTGCACGAAGTCATTGCCTGATGGTACGTCGAGGAGGTTGGAATCGTCGTATCCCCAGGCGACGAGTGAACCGTCCGCACGAATCGCGGCGCCTTGGTAAGAAGAGGCGGCTACATCTTGAAACCCGGTGCCGGTCGGCGTGTCAGTGACCTGATTGTATTCATTGTATCCCCAGGCGGCGATCGATCCGTCTGCAGCCAGAGCATAGACATTCGCGTACCAGCTGACGACCTTCGTGTACCCGTTGTCGGTCGGGATGTGGGTGAGTTGATCGGAATCATCGTTTCCCCAGCCGTAGATCTTGCCATCAGAGTTGAGGGCAAAGCCGGCGTAATAGCCGTTCGAGAGCTGGACGAAGTCATTGCCTGATGGTACGTCGAGGAGGCTGTATTCGTCGCGTCCCCAGCCGACGATCTGGCCGCTGGAGTTGATGGCAAAGCCAGTGTAGTAAGAGCTGGCGACATCTTGAAACCCGGTGCCGGTTGGCGCGTCAGTGACCTGATTGTAGTCATCGTATCCCCAGGCGGCGATCGATCCGTCGCTATGCAAACCAAACCCAAATGCGTAATAGGAGGACATGTCGGTGAAATCGCCTCCGGTCGGGATGTCACTGATTTGATTGGAATCGTTGTCTCCCCAGCCGTAGATGATAGCCAGCGCGCGACGGGGACGCGATACTTGTCAGCAAGATGATCACGAGTAGGACCTGTCTGTTGGTGAATTTGATGACTGGCATTTTGGGGATCCTCGAACTTCAGTTATCTGTCTGCTTGTTGATTCGGCAAGAGTTTCATTTGATCAACCCAGGTCGGGTGCGCGATATTGGTTCACTATGGTAGCACCGTGATCTTGCGTATTGAAGCGATTCTGCGTTGACTTAGTCGTTTTTTGGGGGTGCATGTAAAAGTCGTGAAACGGTATTGCTCTTGGCTCGACACGATCGTGCCAATTCTGCGGTATTCGCTTTGTTAAGCGAACTGAATCGATTCAGCTTTTCAGCTGAATCACGATCGTGGTCGCTATCGTTCGGCGTCACCACATGGCTTTTTTTCGTTCGGTTTGGTGTCCAAGGTTGTGATGCGAGGAACGCTTGGCGTGCGCCGATTGACGAGCAGAAGTAAAGAGATTTGCCGGCACGTGTTACTGCCAAGCATCAAAAGGGATCAATGCTCGAATTGATAACTCCATCAAGCCAAAGCCGCGCCAGAAAGCAGGAGAACATTCGCCATGTCTGGCTGGATCTCTTTCCCTTAACTTTCTGGCAAAGGTTGATGGAGATTCGAATCTGGAGGCTGTAAATCTGTTACAAGCCACCGATCGTTGCATGTTGCCAGGAACCATCTGGCCGCCAAGGCAGGATTTCTTTTATCGCGAAAAATCGGGGTTTTTACCGTGTAATGGGTTTGCATGCTTTGGTTTGCGCGCCCGATTATTCGATGCACACGGATCTATTTTGTGTTCTGGACGAGATATTATTGAGTCGCATCGAGAACTTATTGGGAAGAATGTGTTGGATTTGATACGATGCGAGATCTGCTATCAATACGTGGAGCTGCCGCTATCAATACGTGGAGCTGCCGCGAAATCCACTTGTGATTCGGAACGTGACAGACGGATGGGCTTGGCGATGGATTCGACACAGATCGAAGTTAACGTACAACCCGGCAAGGTGACGACATGAGACAATGTTGGTCAGCAATTTTGCAGAATTGGCTCACGCGGCCGCAGGCGAGACGAATTTCAAGACGGCGTGACAGGAGACCGAGACAGCTTGAGTTGCTGGAGTCGCGCCGGGTTTTGGATGCGAAGCTACTGATCACAGAAGTCGTTGTCGCCAACGAAGAGGGCATCGAAGACGAAGACGGTGACCGTTCGGATTGGCTTGAAATCTACAACGCCGGTGACGCAACGGCGAATCTTGGCGGCTGGCATTTGACCGATGATTCGGAGCGAAAAGATAAATGGTCGTTTCCTCCGCTCTCGCTGCCGCCAGAGCAATATCTCATCGTCTTTGCGTCGGGAAAAAATCGCAGCGATGATTCGAGTCCGCTGCACACGAACTTCCGTCTCCAAGCGAGTGGGGAGTATCTTGGCCTGACAAATCACGAGCAGGTGGTGGTGAGTGAAATGGCACCGCAGTATCCTGCGCTGCAAAGCGATCGATCTTATGGCCTTGCCCAGCAGAGTAGCACGACGATTGCGGTCACCGAGGACACAGCCGTCCGGGCCCTGGTGCCCACGGAAGAAAACGGTGGATCGACGCTCGGGATATCGTGGACGGAACTTGGTTTCGACGACTCGAGTTGGTTAAGCAATTCTGGCCCCGTTGGATTTGAAGGGGATGTGGGCGGGTACACCGATCTGATCGGTCTCGATCTCGAAGCCGATATGTGGCGAGAGAATGCAACGGCATACATTCGTATCCCCTTTCAAATCGAAAATGCAGAAACACTGTATGGGATGACGTTGCGCGTTAAATGTGATGACGGCTTTGTTGCTTATGTGAATGGCACTGAGATTGCCCGTCGAAACGCTCCGGGAGTCCTCGATTGGAATTCGAAAGCGACGGCTCGGCCAAGTGATTCGGAAGCGAAGACGTTTGTGGATTTCGACGTCAGTTCGATGCTGGGGACACTGCGCAACGGTGAAAATCTACTCGCGATCCATGGGATGAATAGTTCATCGGGTTCCAATGATTTCTTGATTGGAGCCGAGTTGCGAGTGGAATTGCCGGGGCCGATTCAAGACGGAGGCTATCAGTTCTTTCAGCAACCGACTCCCGCTGGAGCCAATGGGCTTGTCGCATTCGACTCGCTGGTTGATCCTGTTTCGTTGGATCACGAACGCGGGTTCTATGAGTCGGCGTTTGATTTGCAATTGCAAACTGCTACCCCGGGTGCGAGTTTGATTTATACGACCGACGGTAGCTTGCCGACGCTCGACTCAGCGATCATCGTTTCACCACCCGATGCCCTGACTCCACCAACGGCGACCGTGCGAATTGATAAAACGACAACTTTGCGAGTTGCCGCGATACGAGAAGGCGCGATCTCGAGTCCGCTCGATACACACACGTTTTTGTTGTTGGAAGACGTGATTCACCAAGATGTGCAGCAAACACGAGATCGAGGTTTTCCGGAAACCTGGGGCAGCCGAAACACGATTCCAGATTACGGAATGGATCCTGATGTTGTGGGTCCGGACGATCAATTTGAAGGTCGTTTTGCAGCCCAAATGGTCGAGTCATTAACTGCTGTGCCTTCGGTTTCGATCGTGACCGAGATGGATGATTTGTTCGAAAAGGAAAATGGTATCTATGCCAATTCAGCCCGATATGGCTTTGATTGGGAACGCCCAACGTCCGTTGAAATAATTGGGGGTGACGATCAATTTGACTACCAAGGTCTGGCCGGTTTACGGATAGCAGGTGACAACGTACGGAACTTTGCAAATTCGTTGAAACAGTCGTTTCGACTTGAGTTTCGCGGGCGATATGGTCCAAGAAAACTTCGTCTGCCGCTGTTCGGAAATGATGCGTCGGATTCGTTCGACACCATTATCTTGAGGGGTGCTTACAACGATGGTTGGGTACATACTCCCCATTCAACGCAATACATTCGCGATACATGGGCCCGAACAACCCTGCTTGAAATGGGGAATCCACAGGCCCATGGACGCTTTGTGCATGTGTATTTGAACGGTGTTTATTGGGGTTTGTATAACGCGGTTGAACGTCCCAATGCCTCCTTCTCAAGCAATTATTTTGGCGGTGATAAGGATGAATGGGACGCGCTCAACACGGGGTCCGTTCGTGATGGTAATGCTTCCGCATGGCAGGCGGTACGTCGAGTAGCTCGCAACGCGCGCAAGTCGGATGCCGAGGTGAGTAACGCCGCTGTACTCGAATTGATGGGTAAGAATCCCGATGGCACGGACAATCCAGAGCTGGAAACTCTCATCGATTTTGACAACTACATTGACTACCTCATGGTGAATCACTATGGCGGAAACGTCGATTGGCCAGGGCGAAATTATTATGTGGGTCGCCGGCAGGGTCCCGAAAGTACGGGCTTCAAATATTACGCTTGGGACACCGAAAAAATCTTGGATCATGGGGAAGGTTCGTCATTAACCACCAATCGATTGAACGCGTCGGATGGAGTTGCAGAGGCCTATCGATCATTACGCGAGAACGAAGAGTTTCGCCTGATGTTTGCCGACCGAATTCAACGACATTTCTTCAATGGCGGAGTGCTTCATGTTGATCCTGCGTCGCCCGAATGGGATCCCGCTCATCCCGATCGTAATGTGCCCGCAGCACGCTACGACCAATTGGCGGCGGCAATTGAAACCGCGCTGATTGCCGAATCAGCACGCTGGGGCGATACTCAATCGACCGGCGTTCGGAAAGACAATCGCCTGTTTACTGTGGATGATTGGCAGCAAGTCCGCGAACGTCTCAATGAGCGTTATTTTCCCCGACGGTCTGCGATTGTGCTGGATCAATATGTGGAAGCCGGGCTCTTTCCTGCTGTGGCTGCGCCTGTCTTTAGCCAACACGGTGGCGAAATCACTCCGGGCACGCTGGTGAATGTCGAAGCCGTTGGCGATGTCTACTACACGACGGATGGCAGCGACCCAAGACAGAGTGCGTTGCGACAGGGCGAAACGGCTGGCGAAGTTGGTCTTACAGCCATGCAGTACACCCAGCCCATTTCGTTAAACGGGGCGACCGTTCTTCGAGCACGCACATTGGTTGACGGTGTTTGGAGTGCCTTGAATGAGGCGATCTATCGTTCTGCGACACCAAGTGTCAGGATTTCGGAACTGATGTATCATCCGGCCGAGGCAGATGATGGCGACTTCTCCGAGGCAGACCTTGAATATCTGACTGTTGTGAATGTCTCCGATCAGACCATCGACCTTGCCAATCTGCAGCTCGTAAAAGGAATTTCCTATCGGTTCCCTCAATTTGAACTTGCTGGCCACGAAGAGGCTGTGCTGGTGAGAAACACGGCAGCCTTTCAACATCGATACGGGGCGGCTGTGCGAATCATTGGGGAATATGGAGCGACTCCCGACGCATCTCGTTTGAGCAACGGCGGGGAAACCATTCAGTTGCTGGATTCGTCGGGGCAGACGATTCAGGAGTTTAATTATGACGATGCTTGGTATCCATCGACCGATGGCGGAGGATATTCACTGACGATTCGCGATGCAACCGGACCGTTTGAAAGGTGGAATCAGTCGGAGGGCTGGCGACCTAGCGTCGGTCGGGGAGGTTCACCCGGGTTGGATGATGCGGTGGCAGACATCAATCGGGATGCGGAAATTGATGTGAGTGATGTGGATCTTTTTTGTGCCATGGTTCGCGATCGGGATCTAACGGCCGATTTGACGGGCGATGGCTCCTTGGAGGATGACCTTGATTTTCTCATCCAAGATGTCTGGCGGACCACCTACGGGGATACGAACTTGGACGGAATCTTTGATTCGGAAGATTTGATTGCAATTTCGCAGGCTGATCACTTTGAAGATGGTATCCGTAACAATTCATCCTGGCGTCATGGAGATTGGAATTGTGACGGAGAGTTTGATACGTCTGATCTTGTCTTGGCCTTCCAGTCAGGCAAGTACGTAGCGAATCGTTAGGGCCAAATCGTTAGGGCCAAATCGACTTGCCGAGAAATTGATCGCTCGCCGTCGATTGGAAGTGGCGGTTGGACGTTACTTCGCTCGAGTGCTCATTCAAGCCACGCCATGAGCGGCCGCTGTCAGCTGAACAATCCACGCACCGGTTGTCCATTGGTCACCAACGCGGTGGGGCGGCCATCGGGCATTGTGATTTGCAGATTTGAGTCAATGCCCAAGGCGTAGTAGATCGTGGCAGCAAGGTCTTCGGGGGACATTACGTTTTCTTGCGGATAGGCTCCATCTTTGTCGGAACTTCCCCACGTCGTGCCGCCTGGAATACCAGCGCCCGCAACAACGGCAGGGAACAAGGTGCTCCAATGTCCACGGCCCCATCGTGGGGTCGGTTTGGGGGTTCGCCCCATTTCTCCGAGTGCTACAACGAGTGTTTCGTCCAACAATCCTCGCTCTTTCAGGTCAACCAGCAGAGCGGATAAGGCCTGGTCAAAAGTTGGCAGCAGATGATTCTTCACGTCATCGCTATGAACGTGAGAATCCCAACTGTAGCCGTCGCAAGCATCATAATGAATTGTGACGAATCGTGTTCCGGCCTCAACAAGCCGTCTAGCTAAAAGGGTGGCCTGGCCAAACAAATGGCGTCCGTATTGGTCACGCGTCGTCGCCGGTTCGCGACGAACATCAAGGGCCTCACGGGTGCGTTGTGATGTTGCTAATCCAACGGCACGACGGTTGAGTAAGTCGAGTTCGTGTTCATGTCGCCTGTCCAAGATACGGCGCTGATCGTCAAATTGCTTGAGTAATGATGTTCGTTGTCGCAGGCGGTCGAGTTCGATCGCAGTCATGGGTTCCAGACCGGCGAAACGAAAGTTTAATTCTTCATCAGAACAATTACGCCAATAGGGATTGTCGTTGATGTTTTTTCTGTCAAAACGAGTCGTCAAAGGATTGTTGGCTGCGCCGAGCCAACCCGCATATTCGCCAGGTCGGACATACTGGCCGTTTTCTTGCAGTCGTCCCAACCGATTGGGGACGACCATATAGTTGGGTAATTCAGCTGCTAAGCCGCCGTTTTGTTGTGATAGATATTCGACGACCGATCCGATCGAGGGCCAATCATTGGGGGTGGCGCTAAAGCCGCCGCCAATCGGGATGTGCCAACGGTGTCCCGTTTGTAAATAGTGGCCCGCTCCGCTGTGATCGTTGAAATCATGTGACATCGATCGAATCACACGGAAGTGATCGGAAACGTTTGCCAAGCGTGGCAGGTGTTCGCAGATCTTCATGCCTGGAGTGCGACAACCGATGGGGCGAAATGGCCCTCGGATTTCACTGGGCGCATCAGGCTTCAGATCGAATGTTTCAAATTGACTGGGGCCGCCAAACAGAAACATGAAAATGACCGACTTGGCGCGAGCCTGCTCAACCGGTTTGATCCGCTCAGCAGCTAATGTTTTGGGGAGGCTCAGCCCCAGTAGGCCTGAGCCAGCCGCCTGTAACATCGCTCTACGGGACACGCCGTTACACGATTTACTGGGGACTCCGCGGATCGATAGCATGGTCTTGCCCTCGTGGAAACCGGTTCAACTCGTCGCCTCAGATTGTACTCTGGCGGTCGACCGGATCACAACCGGAAGCGAATATCATTAAGTGAAGTCTGACAATTAATCAGTTTGGGCGTTTTTCGCCAGACAAAATAGTCGGCTGCGCGAGCGGACCAGGAGACACCCATCGGCAATGGCCGGGGTAGCAATGATGCTTTCGCCAATGTTGTTGCGAGCGAGTTCCCGATAGGTGGCATCGTTCTTGAGAACGATAATATCTCCATTTTCACCGGCCAGGTAGATCTTGCCATCGCCTGTCACGGGGGATGCATAAAAATCACCCCCGCGTCCAACTCGTTGGGGTCGATGAACGGGGAGTCCTTTCGCCGTGTCGAAGACGGTTCTGATTCCGCCGCTCTTTAAAAGCAAGAGCCGATCATCAACGACCAACGGCGAGATGATGTGATCGGTATGCTTGGTGGGGTGCTTCCATTTTAAATGAGAACGAGTGACGTCACCGCTTCCGCCACCCTGGATCGACATGATGTATTGTTCGGCAGACGTGTCGCCGGAAGCGGTGAAATCGGCACCGGCAAAATTGTTGGGATGAAGGAATGCGACATCCAATTCACGCCCTTCCAAGAAACCATCTCGGTTGAGATCGCCACGGTCAAACGTGCGTGCCCAAAACTGTGCGGGAATCATCTGGTCCCCGACAAACTTCTGGATTTCACCTTTGTCGAGTCGGTTGTCATTGTTGCCCGCGTGCTCGTCACGATCAACGGCTGTGATCCATTGATTCGCAATGCCGGCGCTTTGTAGAGAAACATAGATCGTGCCGTTCACACAAACGGGAGTCGTCTTGATATTGCGAAGCAGAACTTTAGCAAACCAACGTCGTTTACCGCTGTCGGGATCGTAGCCGATCAACATGCCGGTGCCAGCGACGACGATGTCGCTCCGACCATCAATCGTCGAGATGACCGGATGCGAATAGTTCACCGACATGTCGAGTCGATCGTCGCTCCAAAGCAAATCTCCGGTGCGTTTGTCAAAGGCACGCAAGGATGGGTTAAGGTCGTCGTCCTGGCAAAACAAGACCGTGTCGCCATGAAGGACTGGTGACATTCCAGGCCCCCATTTGAAAACGAAGAACGGTGTTGGCAGCTTCTTTCGCCAAATGTCCTGGCCGGTTTGTGCATCAACGGCCAGCAAACCCAGCGTGCTGAAGTAAAAGTAAACACGCTCCTCGTCTGCAGCGGGGGTTGAACTAGCCTGACTGTTGATGGAATGAATCGAAGGTAAGGAACCCGTGGCCCAATCGCGTCGCCAAAGTCGCTTGCCTGTCTCGACATCGAAAGCAAAGAGGCTGATTGTCTCGGCGTCCGTCATCCCACTAACAAACACACGTCCGGATGTAATTACCGCGCCGCCGACGCCATCTCCAACAGCGGCTGACCAACGTACGTTTTCTCGGTCGGAGAAGGTTGTCGGGAGCGCGAGAGTCCCTCGGGAAATTCCACGACAATTCGGACCTCGAAATTGTTGCCAATCGTCGGCAGACAGATTCGCAGCGATCATCGTCACGAGTGTCAAGGCGATTTTAAATTGACGCGAAATCGAGAAACTAATTTTACCCACCATGGTGATGCTCTCTTGATGGCGTTTGGATGCGTTGAGGGCGTACGGTCCTGATTTAAAAAAAACGGCTGGAAAGAATCAAATGATCTGGAGCCAACTGCCTCAGCAAAACTTGAAAAGTGGGGCAGTAAATCCTTGAGATGCGCCCGATTCTAACAGTTGCGGCGCTGCCAGTAGCCTTTTGCCCAGCCTAAAGAAAGATTTTTGCCCGCTGACTTACAGAAGGCTAATCGGGGCGATGAATGGGGGGAAACCGGCATTCAACACAGACTGACATTGCGTGAATGCTGTCGGAGATCAGTTTGGCAGTTGAGTGGTGCCAACCCGCGGCCTGATTGATTGCCCTTTTGAGTAAAAGAATCCAGTATTTTGAAACTTGTCGGCTGACTTGGGTGTATGAGTTGCGTTAGATATCGGAACGGCAAGCCATCCGTGGTGAACGCAAGCATCGCGATTAATGCTAACCACAATGGTTGAAGAAGGTGTCGCGGGGTAGGAAGGTCCAGGAGGGCGTGATGATACGAACTGTGAACACCCAGCCGTTTCGCAACCGATTGTGACAACGTGCCGAGGTAAACCTCGCTGATCAACGGGGGAAGTTTAAAGTAGGCGTGCTGGAATCAGGTGCATCACGTGTAATTTGACGAATTCAATTTGTCTGTCTGTTATGCTGAGAATCGAGGCCGAGGGTGACCCCGTTTTAGTCCGACTTGGCGTTGAGGGATTTCAATGGCTGTTCCGCCCTGTTGGTGGCAGCCTTTGGTGACGGTGGCGAAGATCGCTTGCGTGATCAGGTTAGTGGAATTCACGCATCCTGATGTTCGATGAATCGTCACGAATCTTTCGGTCTATCACATTCTTGATGAACAGGGTGAATTCTGGATTGACGGGTTTATGAAGGTGGCGATTTTGTGACGTAGCCGAAGTGACTCGGTATTGGGGATTTGCGCGACGAACGTTGTTGGGTGGAGTGGTTTTTCGGCGACTTGACTTGATCATTTCTTATGGAATCAATATCGATGCGAATTGAATCAGGCAGAAATCATTTCCGTGGAAGAGCGAGAAGGATCACCTCAGAGCTTCTCGAATCGAGGCAGCTACTTGCGGTGGTGATCAGCGAGTTCATGGCGGATAACGAAGCCACTTGGGCGGACCAGGATGGAGACTATTCGGACTGGGTGGAAGTTCGTAACACGGGAGACTCGTCGATCGATTTGCAGGGTTGGTACCTGACGGATGCGGCGGACAATCCCGCGAAATGGCAGTTTCCGAAACAGAGCTTGGAGTCGGGTGAACAGCTCGTCGTGTTTGCCTCTGGAAAGGATCGTCGGGAAGTCGCTCAAGAGCTGCACACCAATTTTAAACTTTCCTCGAATGGCGAGTACTTGGGGTTAATGCGTCCTGGTGGAGTGGCAGTGGAATTTGAGTATGCGCCGATCTATCCGGCACAAAGTGGAGACGTTTCTTATGGAGTTTCTCCAGATGGCAATCAGCAGGGGTATTTTCTGACTCCCACACCGGGCGATCTAAACACCGACTCACCGATCGCTGATTTGCCGCAAGCGGTTGTCATCAGCGAAATCATGTACAGTCTGCCTCGTGATGGCATTCTTGATGCAGAGCGAGTGGATCAGGAATTCATCGAGCTGCACAATCTGGGTTCGTCGGACATTTCCCTCGCGGGCTGGCGACTCATTCGAGGTGTCAATTTTGAGTTTCCTGCCGTAACGCTTCCAGCTCAAGGGTATCTGGTCGTTGCTGCGGACACCGATGCGTTTACCCAAAAATACGAGAATGTGACGAACTGGGTCGGGGGTTGGGAGGGCAAGCTTTCGAACCGTGGCGAGACAATCGAGCTGGTTGATGGGCTTGGTAACGTCATCGATCAGCTCCGCTATGCGAGTGAAGGTGACTGGGCAATTCGGACGGTCGGTCCGGACGATCGAGGTAGCACGGGCTGGATCTGGAGTGCCGGCCACGATGGAGGAAATAAATCACTTGAGCTGGTCAATCGTTTTGTTTCCAACGACTTTGGTCAAAACTGGACGTCCAGTCTTGTTGATGGTGGAACTCCTGGATCTTCCAACAGCACGGCGGACGCGAATTCCGCGCCGTTGATTTTTGACGTGTTACATCAGCCCGCCATTCCCAAAACAAACGAAGCAGTAACTGTTTCGGCGGTCATCAAGGACGATGCCATCGGCGCAAACGCAAGGCTTCATTGGAAGATCGATACGGAAGCCGAGTTCAACACCGTCGTGATGCTGGATGATGGTCAAGGCAGCGATGGGTTGGCAGGCGACTCGCTTTTTTCCGCAACGATTCCCCCGCAAGCGGATCGAACAGTGATCGAGTTTTTTGTTGAGGCAGTTGATGTCGCCAACCATCAAAGAACCTGGCCAGCCGCCACTTCGAATCAATTGCAAGAGGCAAATGCGCTTTACCAGGTGCTGGATGATTTCGATCAAGATCAGCGGTGGAACCCGGAGAATCCGCCGGTCTATTTTCAAATTATGACGAATGCTGAGCGGCAAGCGTTTACCGATGTCAACCGACAGAGTGATGCTCAGTTTAACGCGACATTCATTTCAGTTGATGGATCGGGAGTCGACGTTCATTACAACACGGGGATCCGCTTGCGGGGTAGTGCGAGTCGTAATAACGCCGTTCCCAGTAATCGGATTAACTTTCCGAATGACCGCGATTTTCAAGGGTTCAGGCGAATCAATCTCAACGCTGCTAGCGCCGTGAATAATATTGCCGGAGCTGCATTGTTTCGCCTGGCGGGTGTGGAAATGGCCGACGCACGTGGCGTTCGGATGTACTCCAACGGAGTTGATTTGCGCAACGGGTTCTATGCACACGTTGAACAGATGGATTCAGACTTCGTGGATTTGCACTATCCCGAAGATAGTGCCGGCAACCTTTATCGAGGTCGACGACCTGATGAGTCACCTCCGGGTGGTGAGGGTGCTGGTTTGGCCTATTTGGGAACTGAGTCCGCGCCCTACGTCAGCTACGGAAAGAACACCAATGCGAGTGAAGCGGATTGGAGCGATGTGATTCAGCTTACCGATCTGCTCAATAACAGTCCTGCGGAAACCTATGTCCAGGACGTTCAGCAGGTGGCGAATGTTCAGCAGTGGTTTCGAGCCTTTGCGATGAATTCACTGATAGGCAACACCGAAGCGGGGTTGTTTACGGGAGACGATCTGGGCGATGACTATGCGATGTATCGTGGAGAAACCGATACCCGTTTCACCATGATTCCGTACGATTTGGATTCGGTGTTCGGTAACGCGGGGCGGGACTTGGATGAGCCACGCGGCGTGCCTGCCTTAGATCGGTTGATGACTCATCCGGAATTTCGTTATCAGTTCTATCACGAATACGAGGACTTGATTCAGAATGTAATACGGACGGACCAAACCGAAGAAACGATTCGACAGGTGTTGCGGGGAGTGGCGACCGAATCACGCATCGAAGAAATTCTCGGATTTCTGGAGCAGAGAGCTCAGAATGTAATCGACGACATCAATCAGGTCGTCTCGATCGGGGCCAATACAGAGATTGTTTCTGGTCTTCCTCGTACCAATTTGCCGGAGCTCACGCTTTCCGGACGAGCTCCAGAGAGTTCGACCTTGTCGATGACAGTCAATGGACAAGAGGTCATCGATATCAGCGCAAATCGTAGCTGGGAGTTTAATATTGCCGGGAACCAAAAAGTTGAATCGCAAATTCTGATCGAAGCAGGTTCCGCCTGGAACTATCTCGATGATGGATCTGATCAGGGTGCGGTTTGGCGCGACGCGGGATTCGACGATCAAGCATGGGCAGTCGGACCAGCACAACTCGGATACGGTGACGATGATGAGCAGACGGTGATTTCGAATGGAGGAGGCGCAGACAACGCTCCCACGACCTATTTTCGTAGCACATTTTCTGTCGACGATCTGGACAAGGTCGACCTCTTGTCGGCGAGACTCGTCTACGATGACGCAGCTGCTGTTTATCTGAATGGTACGGAAGTCATCCGCACCGATAACTTAAGTCTCGACGCTAAATTCGACGATTATGCATCCGAGACGCGACCGAATCAGCAAGAAAACGATTTTGTTCCATTTGAATTGCCTGCCGATCTATTGCTGCAGGGAGAAAACGTAATTGCAGTCGAAGTCCATCAAGCGGGCCCGAGCAGTTCTGACTTGTCCTTCGATCTGGAATTAACTGCAAGAGATGTAGAAATCATTGATGCGGAAGTGGTACCGGAGCTTGAGTTGTTTCCGGGGCTGAATCGTTATTCGGTGGTCGCTTTTGATCAGCCCTCAGCGGCGGGTGATATCGTCGACGAGCAAATCATTGATATTTGGTATGACGATGGCTCTTCCCTGCTTGTTTCAGCAGATATTGTCAGCGACACAACATGGTCAGCAGCCGAGGGCCCCTTCCTCGTTCAGTCCGATATTACGATTGCTGCTGGTGCGACGCTCACGATTGAGCCAGGAACAACGGTCTTCTTTGGCAACAACGGACGTTTGACTGTGCGAGGTACAATCAATGCGATCGGTAAACCATTTCAAGAAGTAAGATTTACTCGTGAACCAGGTGCTGATGACTGGAATGGAATTCAGTTTCGCGACGCGATGTCGGATAACCGGATCGAATATGCGATTGTCGAGTATGGCGTTACTGGGGATGGAATGTTGGGATTGGAAAATTCAAGTTTGGTGCTTGATCATGTGACGCTAGACAACACCGATCGGCGTCGCGTCCGATCGATCGATTCCTCACTCGTCATCCGAAATTCGATCTTTACGAATATCTTTGATCCCGATGAAGCCCCCACGACCGATAATCAAAGCGAACACATTTGGGGGCGTGGGGTGCCGGAAAATGGTCAATGGATCATCGAAGATAATGTCTTCGGACATATCACCGGTCACAATGACCACATTGATTTCGACGCGTCTCGTTTGCCAAATCCAATCTCCGTGATTCGCAATAACCGGTTTGTAGGTGGAGGCGACGATGCGCTGGATATGACCGGGGATGTCTGGATCGAGGGCAACCGATTCTATAATTTCATCAAGGATGAATTCAATACAGATCCCGGCGAATCCAATACCATTTCGTCGTCAGCTGGAACGTTTTGGACGATCGGCAATCTGTTTTCGAATGTCCAACATGCGTCGTTGGTCAAAGAAGATGCGTTCATGCACTTCATCAACAACACGGTTGTCAATGCCGAGTTTGCTCCACTCTATTTCGATTTGCCAGGGCAAACCGACGGACCCGGTCGAGGGGCCTATGTCGAAAATAGTCTATTTCCACCGACGCCAACAAGCTTTGAGCAGATTCAACCCGACACGGATTTGATCGTCTCTCATTCTTTTCTGAGTGGCGATTTAATGTCATTCGAAGGGAACGGGAATCTGTTTGGCAATGCGAACGTGAGGACTGATGGAACGCTTGCTGCCGGGTCATTTGCACTGGGAGCCGGCAGTGATGGCCAAGATATGGGTGCGGAAGTGACGCTGGGGGCGAGTCTACGTGGTGTGCCCGTGGGAACGACCGCCAAACGCGACGCCACGATCTTTGTTGGCGGCCCAACCATTACGCACTTTCGTTACCGAATCGATGCGGGCGCAGAAAGCCAGGAATTACCCGTTGGGCAATCGATTCAGCTTGATGACTTGTCGGAAGGCATGCATACGTTGGTCGTTACCGGAAAGAACCAATTAGGCAATTGGCAAAGCAATGATGATGCCACGACCGCGACTTGGACCGTCGATTCAGAATACCGACCGGCAGTCGTCATCAGCGAATTGCTCGCGACTAATAAGTCGGACAACTTGGACGAGACTGCGGCGGGCTGGATCGAATTGTTTAATCCCAGTTCAATGCCAATTGACTTAAGTAATTATTCCATTACCGATGATCGGGAACGTCCCACTCGGTTCGTCTTTCCCGCCGACACGGTGTTGGCCGCTGGGGAGCATCTGACTTTATCAACGGAGCAGCCTGGAGATGGTGCGGCTGAAGGAGATCTCGGGTTTGCACTAAACGATGATGGCGAGGCCGTTTACCTGTTCGACGACGGAGCGACGAAAAATCTGGTGGATTCGGTTGAATTCGGACTCCAACTTCCCGGTCTTTCAATCAGTCGCCTGGGAGACGACGCCGAATGGGGATTGAGTGTGCCAACTCCCGGGTTGCCTAACCAAGCTCACCCTGTGGGCGAGGCAACAAGCATCGTAATCAACGAATGGCTTGCAAGTGGGCAGGTGCGTGTGGAGGCCGATTTCGTTGAACTCTACAACTCGGCAGATTTTCCGGTCGACCTGGGAGGACACTACTTATCCGATGATCCTTTCGCGATTCCGGATATGTCGGAATTCCGCCCTTTGTCCTTCATTGCCGCGAAGGGGTTTCGCACCCTGATTGCGGATGGCGACATCGATCGAGGCGCAGATCATTTGGATTTCCGAATTTCGCCTGATCTGGAACAGATCGGATTCTTTTCACCTGATCTGACGCGGATTGATCTCGTCTTTTCTCCTCCTCAGACATCAGACGTATCGATGGGGCGAGTTCCCGACGGTGACAAGCGATTCGGATTTCGTAACGTACCAACACCGGGAGCTTCCAACGGTACCGAAAATACCGTCAACTTCGGATTTGGGCTCAACAGCGAATGGAAATATGACGCATCGGGATCCAATCTGGAGACAGCATGGCGAGACCCAGAATACGATGACTCCGATTGGTCGTCAGGCCAAGCTTTGCTAGGTGTCAGGAACCGGCTGTTTGGGCTTTCGTTGCAAACGGAAATCGACTTTGACGCAACCACCTTATATTTGCGCAAAGCCTTTACTCTGGAAGATGAGATCGATTTGTCTCAAGTCGTGGCAGCCATTCGTGCTCAAGTTGATGATGGATTCATCGTCTATCTTAATGGCCAAGAGGTTGTCCGGCAGCGACTTCCTGATAGTGATGTTCGATTCAATACAAGTGCTTCTGAGAGTGTATTCAACGCGCCAGTTGATGGGCCTTATCAAATTCCGGAAGGTCTATTGCAGGTAGGGGAAAATGTGTTTGCCGTTGAAGTTCATCAGGGACGAGCGGTCTTCTTTGATCAAGATCTGACCTTTGGTTTGTCGCTCGAAGGAACTGCAAAGATTAAGCAAGAAGATCCCTTTGAAGATTTAGATCAAGGTGCTCGGATTACGGAACTGATGTACAACCCAGAGTCCAAGGGCAACATTGAGTTTGTAGAGATCACGAATGTTCTGGATCAACCTCTCGATCTCACTGGAGTCAGGTTGTCCACTGCCATTGAATTCGTCTTTCCCGATAGCATCCTGCAGCCGCATGAATCGGTTATCGTTGCGGAAGATGTCGAGGCCTTTAGAAATCACTACGGTGCACACGCGCGAGTGATTGGCGAGTATGAAGGCAAATTAGCGAATGGCGGAGAGTCAATCAGCTTGATTTTTCCTGAACCGTTCGATGCGGCGATTCTACGTTTTAATTTCAGCGATCGTTGGTTCCCACAAACTGACGGCGAGGGATATTCTCTGGAGGTCGTTGATCCCCAGTTGCGAATTGATCGTTGGTCCGAACTGGATGCTTGGCAAGCTAGCTCTTGGGTGGGCGGTTCACCAGGGTTCCTGGGAACGGATCGCCCGGGCGATTTCAACTCTGACGGCAAGCTCGATGTTCAAGATATCGATCTGATGTCTGACGCGGTCCGCGCTGGTGCGGGCGATTTTGATCTCGATCAAAATGGCACGGTAGATTTGGCTGATTTGGAAAATCTTGTCGAAACGATTTTCAATACCAGCATTGGAGACGCCAATTTGGATGGCCTCTTTAACTCAGGGGATTTGGTGACCGTGTTTCAGGCCGGTCAATACGAAGATGGTATCGTTGGTAACTCGACTTGGAGTAGCGGCGATTGGAACTGCGATACCGAGTTCTCAACCAGTGATCTCGTTTACGCATTTCAGCAAGGGCAGTATTCGGCCGCAAGTGTGGCAGTGCAGAACCGGAGGCCCGCTTCGCATGCCGCAGTGAGTCATCTCTTTGAGAGTACGGCAGCTGAATTGACGAAGATGGAAGCCGATCAGTCGCCAGCAACGACGATGGTCGCTCGACGATCCTTGCAACTGCCGGAACTCGATCAGGTGGCTGCCGATTCGTTGTTTTCAGAGGTTCACCCGTCCCGCAGGTTTGCAAATAATGAGAATTGGCTGGAAGGCGAAGGCGATTCACCGTTTTTCGAATCTGAGCAAGCGACTTGGCGATTCTAAGCCCATATCCGAATCCTTGAGTTGCCAGCTGAATCACGATTTGGCAAGCTGCCAAATACTGATTCAGTAGCCTGCTCGCACTGTGTGGCTGATGGTCGGCGATCGGTCAGACGACCAGCTCTTTGATTGGCTTATGTTTTTCGATCGCCTGGAGTGCCGTACGGGACACGCCTCTTGCGATACGTAGTTTTCCTACGTCAAAAATCGTATGCATGATCGTACTCATCATCATTTGGGGAGTAACCGGGTCTGTGGCGGGGTACGCATTGTTGCGATCTGATCGTCCGATCACTTGTCCCATGGGAAGCCCTCCACCAGACATCGCCAGCGTTCCTAGATTAGCCCAATGGTCGCGTCCTCCATTCTTATTGATTTTCGGCGTTCTACCGAAATCACCGGTGATCACCAGCAGTATTTTGTCGGTCAATTCGCGATCCTTCAGGTCATCAATAAATGCGCTGACCGCCTTATCGACTGTACGGCCTAACATGTTCATGCCGTCAATCATGCCCGGATTGTTGCCGTCCGCATGCATGTCCCAGCCGGCTGAGTGAACGGTGACAAAACCGGCGCCATTCTCAACCAAACGTCGAGCCAGCAGCATTTGTTTGCCGAGATTGGATTTTCGAAAAACCTTTTTTCCAATCATCGTCTCACTGGTATCGTACTTCTCGACCAACCGTTTTGATTCACGCGTTAAATCGAAGACCTTTGAAGCGTTCCCAAGAATTAGGTCGAAAGCTTGCTGCTGATATTGTGATGTGGTTCGAATTTGATTCGATTCGACTTGGCGTTTCATGCGGTCGATGGAAGTTAACAGGGCCATGCGATCATCGAGTTGATCCTGTGAAATGGCCAATTGCATGTCGGCTGCAAAGGAACCCTTCTTGGAGGAGCTGCCGTTGTTAATGCGTCGTATGCTTGATCGCTGGTGTTGAGGTGGCAGATGCGATGAATCGTGATGTCGGAACGGTGATAAACCTGGGCCGAGCTGGCCCGGCCAAGAGCCCTTCACCACACGTTTTACTTCGCTGCTGTACTGACCGTCGAGTTCTGCATGGGTCAGCAGCAAGTAGGTCGGCAAGCCTGTAACTTCATGGTTTAATCCTCGCAGTCGAGCGTATAGCGAACCCATGGAGAATCCCGTCTTGCCATCACCTTTCGGATCGGTACCGCCGGATAGCACATGAACATGGGCTTGCTCGTGTCCGCCAATGGGGTGCTGATGAGATCGCACGATGGCTAACTGTTTCGCCCGTTTGGCCAGTTCGGGAAACGTCGAACCAAAAGTTACACCCGGCAAGGATGTCTTGGTTTCACCATTCATGCTCCGATGGGGCGCCGGAGCATCCATGTTGGGGTTGAAAGTTTCGATATGGCTTGCACCGCCAGAAAGATAGAGCAAGACAACTGCCTTATCACGCAGGAAATCTGCCCTCATCGATTCCGCCTGGGCTCGAACCGATAGCAGGCCCGGCAAGGTCAGACCGGTCATGCCGAGCGCACCCACTTGCAGGAAATCTCGGCGAGAGACCCCTGAGCAATCGGGTGCTCCCGTTTGGGTCGTGATTGTGAACATCGTATCTCGACTCCCCAAAAAAGTGACGATTCGATTACGAGCGTGGTTTCAAGCTCAGTGAGCCTGCCGTGGCTGACTTTGCGACTGTGTTAATATTATACGCTGATGAAGGACCATGGTTGAACTGCGAATTTGGCCGCCTTTTCCGGCTGGTTTCGCTGGCCATTCAAGCGAGATAATCAGCCATCGGGGCCTTGGATTCGACATAGCGTCGGTGTCCATCCACGTAGGAATCGTGGACTAATTTGTCGATTGACTCGAGAGCCATAAATCGATCGCTGAAACCAGGGACGTGTGGGTCAATGGTCAAGCGAGCCGATTGGATGAATTGAGCGATCAAATCTTTCGGGTTTTCGTTGCCGATTGCCAATCGGATGGTTGTCGCACCAATTCCACCGGCAGCCAATGTTACTTCGTCAAGTTCTGAATGGGTCGTTAAAGCCGGACAGCTGACAATCGTGTTTGATTGGCCCAAACTGATCATGTGGGCAAACATCGGTTCTAAGGAATCGAAGAATCGCTGAAACACCTCGGCTGGAACGCCCTCGATGTCGATCGTGAAGAGGGGTGCCGGCAACCCGAGAAAAAGTAACTTTTGACGAAGGGCGGAATTTTCGTTGTCGGGCAAAGCGTTGCAGTGCACTTGTATCTGTGGATGGGAATCGAAAAATCTTGCCAGGATTTCGGTGTTAATGCATTTGTTCAACATGCGAACACCAAGTGTTCGCACACCTTGAATTACTTCGAAGGCTGCATCGGCATTCAGGAACGCTCCTTTGACGTAATAGACATTCCAGAACATCGTTTCGTTCCAGGCTACACCATTGATCGTTGCTCCTTTGGGAGCGAACATATCGTGGTTGCGACCAATCACCACGCCCGCAATCGTCGATCCGGTTCCCGACAAATCTTTTGTGTAGCTGTGTATCACAAAGTCCGGTCGTTCGTTTGGATCTTCACGCTGTAACGGCTGAACCAAGAAAGGAGTTCCGACCGTGGCGTCGAGTATGACACGAAGTCCTTTTGCATGGGCTGATCGACAGATGCCGGGAACGTCCAGCACGTAGCCGTGCGGATTGCATGGTGATTCAATGTAAACGTAGGCTTGTCTGCCAGCTGCGAAACGGTCAGCAAAATTTTGTTGAGTTCGTTTCCAGCATTCTTCAAAATCATCGACGCTTGACCCGGCAAATGACTCGACTCCAATTCTCAAATTGGAGGGTTTCGCGTACCAATCGTGAATCAATTGATGAGCACCCCCATAGATGTTGCGACTGCTGATCAGTACGTCATCTCGTCCAAGCAGGTGGGATAAGACACCATCAATGGCTGCCATGCCACTGTTGAAGTTCCAGGCAAAATACTCAGTCGAATACGGGCCCGCTTCGATATCGACGATGAAATTTGCCAGCGAAACGGAAGTCGGATTCAGGAGTCGGGAATAAATTTCTAGCAGCAACTCTTTTCCCTGGAACGCGTCTTCAATCCATTCAGCACAGGCGTAAACGTAGGTTGCCGTTCTCGCAATGACCGGGGTTGCCGAAAAAATTGCAGTCACATTGTCGAAAACCGCATAAGGTCCCTTCGCAGATTGCGTTTGGTAGTCGAGTTTGAGTGTTTGGTAGCTGCGACGAAATGGGTTTTGCAGCATGTCCAGCAGCTTAGCCGTTTGAAAGGAAAGGAATTTCTTGGCGTTGAAGTAAGCGATCCGATCCGACCGGTCGAGATGATTGATTGACTCTTGGGTCAAACGCCAAAGTGCATCCATGTCGGCACCCGTTTCATACAGTCGTCGCGCAACGTTCGCTAACGCTCGACCTTGATCGCTTGCAGGGTCGATCCCGAAGTGAACAAGCTGCTCAGTCACGAGTTCACTGACGTCGCTCGCTGCTGTTGTGTTTCGACGTGGCGATAGATTTCGCATCGCCGCCAAGGCTGCGAGTTGGGGATCCGACATGCCTATCACTTCTCCCTGATTCTTTGTCTTAAGATGCGTGAATTCCGCCCAATTGTAGCAGGTTAATAGGATCGACTCGGTCAGCTGTCGGTTGAATTCAATCAAGGATGTTGATGACCGCCGAAAACGGTTGAAGGGAGAGATCAGCAGCTTGCGATCGCCGATCCGTATCGAATTTCAGGCTGTGCAGTCGGCAAGTTGGAGTGGATTGTCACCGATTGGCCGCATTGTTTTCAGAAACGTTTCCGATTGCAAAGGGGACGGGAGTTAGGTTGTCTGACGAGTTGTCAGCGTTGAATTCAGGTCGCATCGCGCTGCCAGGCCAACTTTGCCCGCTGCCTGCCGTAATGTCGGGTTTCGATCTACTTGGTGGCCAGCTCCCTGCTCAGCGGTGGAGATGGGTGCGGGGAGCCTTTGCCGCGTTCGGTCGTTCGGCGCGTCGGCAGATCGGCGAATCGCTCGGAGTGCCTTCTCACTGGCGGAACTTTCCGCCGTCTCAGGATCCTTCGAATCGCGGTGGGTTGGCCGGCGTTCGACGGAAGGCAGGCTGGGAAAAATTACCGTTGAGAGCCGTTTTTTTTTTCGCTTTGGGGTGAGCGAGGAAGGGTCGAATTATGCCGCATTTTTAGGCAAGCAACAGAGGTAGTGCTATGTTTGTGAGCGAGCGGGGTGGAGCCCCTTGCATACAACGTTGAATTCCTTACGATCATAGGCACTATTCGCGTCATCGGTACGCGATTTGCTGACTCGAGACTCCGCCTGAAGTCTTTCAGACACCGAAAAGGCGGCTGTGTGCTGGTAAGAGCTTTCTGGGCTGGTTGAGCCTCGGGGGGAAAATTGGTTCGCAGATCGATGTTTGGCGTCCTGCAGTCGACAGGCTTTGACATTTCCCATTCCTCTTGGAAAAAGGACGAACTTCAGCCATGAGCAACAAAACGAAACTCGAATACATCTGGCTCGATGGATATAAGCCGACGCAGAGCCTGCGGTCCAAGACACGGATCGAGTCAGATTTTGGAGGTAAACTCGAGGACTGCCCCGTATGGTCTTTTGATGGGAGTAGCACCGAGCAAGCGACGGGCGAGGATTCTGATTGCCTCCTGAAGCCGGTTGCGATCTTCCCCGATCCGGGTCGTAAGAATGCGTTTCTCGTGATGTCTGAGGTGCAAAACGCAGACGGAACTCCGCATGAATCGAATGGTCGAGCGACCATTGAAGAAGACGACGACGATTTCTGGTTCGGTTTCGAGCAAGAGTACTTCCTCTGGTGCACGACGAATAATAACCCACCTGGTTTTCCGGCAGGTGGTTTTCCAGGACCGCAAGGACCCTATTACTGCTCCGTTGGCTCAAGCAACGCCCACGGACGAGATTGTGTCGAAGAGCATCTCGATGCTTGTATTGAAGCAGGAATCAATGTTGAAGGAATCAATGCCGAAGTGGCAGCGGGTCAGTGGGAATTCCAGATCTTTGCGAAAGGCGCGAAGCGGGCCGGTGATGAAGTTTGGGTAGCTCGATACCTGCTCGAACGTACCGGTGAGAAGTACGGCTTTGCGATTGAATGGCATCCGAAACCGTTGGGGAAAACCGACTGGAATGGATCGGGGATGCATGCGAATTTCTCGAATGGTTTAATGCGCACCTGCGGGGACGAGGCTGTGTTCAGAAGAATCTGTGATGGATTTGGTGGCGTTATCGATCGTCACATCACTGTTTATGGTGCAGACAACGATCAACGATTGACTGGCCAGCACGAGACGCAGAGCATCAATGAGTTTAGCTACGGCGTATCGGACCGTGGTGCTTCGATTCGTATCCCGGTTGGTACGATTGACGACGGCTGGAAGGGGCGACTCGAAGATCGACGTCCTGCATCGAATGCTGATCCTTACAAGGTATCGGCCGCGATCATTAAGACCGTGAAAGAGGCAACTGCTGCAGCGACTGCCTAACGTTGATGCTTGCCATTCGATTGCTAACAAAACGCAGTCGATTGCCAGGAAAAAGATTAGCCCCCCGGAGCGAGACGAAGGGGGGCTTTTTTATTGCCCTTTCAGCTCTGAGGAAGCTTCACTCCGTAAATCTGATATTTCGAACTGCGTCGACCATTTCGCGAATCGTTTGGTATCGGTGGGCCGGATTCTTGCTGATCGCCTTCATCACGACGTCGTCGAAACTCTGCGGGATTCGCTCGGACGGTCTACGTTTTGAGGGAGGGGCAGGGGTATGGTCGATGATGTTTTCGAATGTTTCTTGGATCACGCGACCGCGGAAAGGTTCCCACAGGGCGGCTACTTCATAGAGTACGACGCCAACGCTGAAAATGTCGGAACGTTCATCGACGGTTGCTCGGTTGACATTGACCTGTTCGGGAGACATGTAAAGCGGTGTTCCGGGCCGATCACCGGCCATCGTGAGTCCTTGAAGCGATTCCTGGTATTTTCGCGACATCATTGGATGTTGCGGTTCGTCGGCGGGCTGTCCCCACACCTTGGCGACTCCCCAATCCAACAGAATGACTTCGCCAAAGTTGCCGACCCAGATGTTCTCCGGTTTCACGTCGCGGTGGATCACTCCACGGGCGTGAGCATACATCAATGCCAGAGCAGCTGAGACCACAATATCCACGCGCTGTTTGAGTGGAAATTCAGCAACTGTCTCGCGAACATTCGTGGCGACCCGCTTCAGAATCTCAAAGAGGTTTTCTCCGGAGATCCGCTTCATGGTGAAATAGATTCCCGTTTCGTCATCGCGTCCAATCTCATAGACCGGCACCGTATTGGGATGTTGTAACTGAGCCGTGACTCGGGCCTCTCGAAGTAGGCGTCGGTTTTCTTTCGGATCTTTGATGTACTTTGGAAGAAGCGACTTGATAACTACCGTTCGGCCGGTGATTTGATCGTGGCAGGTGCGGAGGATCCCTGATCCGCCTCGCGCCATTTCTCGAAATCCCACGTACTTTTGTAGCCCCTCGGGGAGGTCATCAGGAAGCTCATTGTCGGTCGAGGTAAGAAAAATCGGACCATGGCTGTCCCCAGGCTGCGGCATCGTGGGCTCCTTTGACTTTTAACCGACGCAAACAAACGTTGATGTTTTCCAGCTCAGCAATGTTTTTTGGAAAAGGTCTGCACAAGGCGCCGCATGCGCATTTCGTAACCGTTGGTAACGATGCAAGACTCTACTTCCATTTAGATTATGGCAGCTTGAGCGGGCGGCTTCCAGAAATCTGACAACACGCAATGTCTCAGATCGGTGCCCATTCGCCAACGCCTTTGTGTGACGCATTATTGGTGTGACGCCGAATACCGCCTTCAATCGGTGGGAAAACGGTGGCAACGCCGTTGGTTACTCGACTCTTGTGGACTGATAGGCAAAATTTGCGTTCAGCCAATGAAAGCTCGGGAAATGCAGCAGTCCGGCGATTTACCCGCGAGAATGCAGGGGATGATCGGAGAATTTATGGAAAAGGCTTAATTCGCGGGTGGAGCGATCAAGAGGGCAGCATACGCCATTGAGTCAGGCGTCTCGCAGCCTGGATCGACCACTGCAATCTGGCGATTTCCGATCTCATCGCTCAGGATGTTGTTCTCAATTTCAGCTCCGCCGGGTGACCAACCTGATAGTTGTACTCGGATCTTTCCATTGGTCAGGCGTTCGACCTTGCCATCGACGGGGCATCCCCATTGTTGGCTGTCTAATGTCGCGTTCCAGACGGGTGTGGATTCTTCTGCGCTGCTGTTCAGACAGATCCAGTCGGTGACCGCTTTTACTTTTGTCACTCCCTGCTTCCGACATTTGTTGGCAATCCACGCCTCGACGAAAGGCGGCTTGACCGTGTTAGTCGACGTTGAAGGAAGGACGATTTTCACATAGACGTTATTTCGAGGGGCGGGTTGGGAATCCTTGCCAGGAGGATTTTTGGTTTTGTGAACAATTTTCAGTCCTTGAGGTAGCTTTAGCTTTGAAAAGTCAATTTGGCCCTCTGTCCAAACATGGACTTTGACTTGATTGGCGGCAAGAGTCGCATCGAGTCGCCAGTCACAAGCGACTCCGCCGTCTTTGTTCCAGGGAGATTTGGCAATCCCTTTGCCTGGATGAATTACCAAGCGATGTTCTGCAATTCCCTTAATTGCCATGTAGTCACGAATGAATTCGTTGAATTCGGATGTGTTCCCAGTGAAGAAGAACGTATCTTGGAAATTGACAAAAAAACCATGCACACGATGGTCGGTGTTGATCAATGCATTCAGCCCGGCGGGAGCCTTGGCGAGCTGTACCGATTCCGTTGCCGCATAGTCCGCGCCTACGCCGAACGCGCATGGGGAAAAGACGAAGATTAGGATCGGAAAGAACAGATATTTGTACATGTGAAAGCGCCCTCGGTATTCCATGGTCATGTCCGGTGAGGAGATCAGTAGCCCGATTTCGACGCTTCTAGATTCGATAAAGTTCCCCTGCTCCTAGAATTGGCCTTGGCCTTGGCCTGATTGGCCTGGGCGTGAATTGCTGATGCTTCTGCGTTTCAGCATCGATTTTCGACTCAGTACTGATGCGCGTTTGACCAGCGTTTCTCCGTCTTGAACCGTGCTTTGCAGAAGCCCCCCTTTTACCAGGCGAAGCACTTGTTTTTCAGAGGTTGATAGCTGTGCTGCTGCTTGTCCGACCGTCATGAAGCTCATGTGTATCTCCAATTCTTGTCACGAGATAGGTTGATGGACCTTGTTGATCTCGTGGCTGTTCTTCCTTTTTATGTCGGATTTTTTGTGCCGGAGGGCACTCTTCATCTCATTCGCACGTTTCGTATTTTACGTCTTCTGAAATTTTATCGCTACAGCACGGGGCTCCAAATCCTCGCGTTTGGGTTTTGGCGAGTTCGTCATCAGCTTCAAGCACTTGGTTTTGCAACCATTGTTCTTCTCTTTGTGAGTCAAGGCGCCATGTATGAGTGTGAACGGCATGCGCAACCGGAGATATTTGGAGATTTGGGAGATGCCTTCTGGTTTGCGTGCGTCACGGTAACGACGGTTGGATACGGTGATATGTTTCCCGTCACAACAATGGGGCGAATCATCGCGATGGCTACTTTTGTCGCTGGCATTACCTGTTTTGGGACTTTTACCGCTATGATGGGAAGTGCTTTTGCGACAACGTTAAAGCAAGAAATGGAAAAACAAAATGTCGATGCGAACCAGGGTGTCAGGTTGGATGGAAGAGGGGAAATTGGAACTCGAAACCAAGGAAACGAATAGTCTGTCGAAGGCATTGCAAAAGCTTCTCGAGAATGAGCTGTTATTGCAGCGGGTTAGGGTGTCTCTCGATTGCGAACCGGAAGAAGTGCCGATTGCGCTTCGCGAAGTGTTGCGATTCTTGTTTCTTGTAAAACATTACGATTTAGGTCAGCTAACGCCGTCGCGCCGGGTTGACCTAATTTGGCATGAACTGATTCTTTTCACGAAAATGTACCGTGAAATCTGTCATGAATTCTTGGGGAAATTTGTCGATCATCATCCGGGGGGATCTGCGGAAAAGAATCGACGACAGTACCAGGAAACGTTGCGTTGCTATCGACTGGAATTTGGAACGCCCCTCTTAACTTATTGGGGTCGTGACAAAATACCGGCTGATTGTGGCATCTGTGAAGCGTTTTGATCGCCTTAACTCGATTTGCAGGAATCTAAAATGTATTTGTACGGAATGCTTACGATTGATCCATCTCAGCTGACTCACCTCGACCGTGTGAAACCTACCAAAGGATTTGCGAGGTTGGCTCATTTATTGACAGGGGGACTGGTCAATACCAAGGAAGAACGGGAAACCTTTTGCGCCGTTACCATTTTGCAGCAGATTAATCGGGTGATGCGTTCGCTGAAAATCGATAACCTTGTTCGACTTTCGACAGATGAAACCGTTTTTTACGAAGATAAACACGGGGTTGAAGGTGATTTAAAGCAAGCCTTCAACGAATTCGGACACACGGTAAGTGCCGACAATAGGCATTCATTTGAAAGATTAGAGCTCGTACTCGAACATCATACACGCGACTTGGGCTACTTAATTGATGTTCGGATTCTTCGCACGCACCGGGTGGGGGAGCATCCGATACAAATATCGATAAACGGGATGCCGAAAATTCTTGGCGGTGAGCCCGGTGGGAGTATCGACCCTGGCCTTCTCAATGACGTTTTCGTTTCGCAGCAATCATACGATGTGTTTGTGGCAAGGTACAAATGCATGTTTGATGAATTCTTAAATGACATTGCCCAGGCATTTGGGGAGAATATGAAAGTCGATGATGTGAGCATGTCTTCGAAGGTGAAAATTATCCGTCCTTCGAAGCGAATTAATCGACCTTCTGATGTTCCACGGTCATCCGATTACGTCTACGATCCGATCTTTCAGGATTATTATGGCCATGCTGACGCCTCTTTCTATGCGTGGATCTGGGCTGATAGGTGTCACACCAACGAGATACATTGCCAAGATTGCACGATCGTCGATTCTGATGGGGCGGATGTGCTTGCTGTGGGTGCTGAAGGTTTTCTGGCCGCAGAGGGCAGTACCATGAACGTTGATGAACCTTTCGCGTTGCCTGCGACTGCAGACCTGGTCGTGTTCCATGAAAATGAATATGCAGCAGAGTTTTTCAGTGAGTCGGCGAGATCGGACCTTTCGCAAACGGGGGAAGCCGGTTCGGGGGGGTGGCTTGACTCCTTCGGCGTTTCCTTCGATGGTGGTGGCGATGGAGGTGGCGATGGAGGTGGTGGTTGCGGAGGTGGTGGTTGCGGAGGTGGGTGTGGAGGCTGTGGTGGTTAAGTTTAAACGGCGGTCGTGATCTACTTATGGAGAGCTGAATGTCATCCTTAACAACTGCAAGGCTGCGGACCTGGGTTACGGTTGCCATGGTGTTGGTGCTCGTGGGTTCGTTAGCCTTATGGTCGTTTCACCGTGACCTCCTACCCCATACGATTCGCATCGCAACCGGGGAACGTAGCGGGCTTTATTACAAAATTGGCGATGCGATTCAGGGACCCGTCGAACATCAGACGCGGCGCTCGGTCACCCTGAGTGAAACGCGTGGATCGGATGAGAATTATCAACAATTGGTGAATGGCGAGGTGGATTTAGCAATCGTTCAGGGCGGCGCCGCACCGCTTGAAGACCTCAGCGTGGTGACACCCTTGTTTCGAGAATATGTTTTCGTGATTGTGCGTCGAGAAAGTGGCATCAGCAGCGTTTGGGAGCTAACGGGACGAAAAGTCTTACTTGGCCAACGCGGCTCAGGCAGTCGGGTTGCTGCCGTCAAAGTGCTCCACCATTTTGGGATCGATGTTGCTGATTTGCACGCTGACAACGCACGTTCCCTCCGTGTCTTGGAAACCGACGAGACGGTCGATGCGGCGATCGTCACCGCTGGCATTGAACATCCCCAACTCAAGAAGATTCTGGCGTCGAATGAATTTGATCTTTTGCCGATTGAAAGCGCGCCAGCCATGGGGATGGTGCATCCATTCCTACGCAAAGTTGAGGTCCCGCGAGGGTTGTTTGCGGAGCACCCATCGATGCCACCCGTCCCGATACCGACGATTGCGACGACGGCTTATCTTGTTTGTCAAAATAATGCTCCAGCTGAGCTCGTAGATGCCGCCTTGAGAAGCATTCACGAAGAAAATCTCCGACTTAAGGTACCCACGTTAATCGAAAGGCAAGATGCATCTCAATGGACACCAACGCGAATGCATCCAATCGCACAACGGTATTTCAATCCTGCTGATAATTTCGGCATGATGGCAAATGTGATGGAGTCACTTGCTGCCACCAAGGAGCTTCTGTTCGCGTTGGGGGCGGGCATTTATCTGATTTGGATACGTTGGCGACGGATGGAGGAACGGGAACTCCAAGAAATCATGGAGCATCAAAAGGAGCATCTTGATCGTTTTCTAAATCAGACACTTCAGATTGAACGTGCACAGATCAAATCGGATGATGTTGAGGAATTGCAAGGCTACATGGCGGCTGTTACCGAAATTAAATTAAAAGCGCTGCAAGAATTGACCGAGGAAGAGCTTCGTGGGGATCAGGCATTTTCGATCTTTCTTGATCAATGCTCCAACTTGATTGGAAAAATACAGATGAAGATGCTCGGGTTGACCTCGGAAAATTT